>JBEKOW010000091.1:0-24324 GCA_049521375.1 Terriglobales bacterium | reverse complement strand
GCCGTATATCGCCGCCGTTATGGCACCGACATGCCCGAGGCCAGCGTCCCCTCCCGCTTTCTGGATGAAGTCCCCATGCCGCTTGTGGAAGAACTCGGCGGGGCCCGGCGCAAGGCTGGTTCCACAGCCGGTTTTTCGCGGGCGGGGGCCGCTTCGACCGTCGCTCAGGGCAGGTCCGCTCCACACTGGCAAGGCTTCGACTCTGAGACCACGCACTACTCCTACGAAGACGAAGACCAGAGCGCCACCTGGAATCCGGCGCGCGTCAAGGCAAAGCAAGCCCGTCCGCTAGAAAGCTACAACTCGATCGACAATATCGCCGAATTTTTCGCCTCCCGCGGCAAGAAGTTCACCCTCCCCAAATTGCCGGTCGCGGCGCCCAGCGGCAAGCGCGGATTCCGCCCCGGTCAGAAGGTCAAGCATCCCAAATATGGCGAAGGCACCGTTTATCAGCGCGAAGGAGATGGGGAAGACGCCAAGATTACGGTACAATTCCCTCGCTTCGGTTTGAAGAAGCTGGTTGAGAAGTACGCTCAGTTGGAGCGGGCGTAACCCGAATTTGATACTTTTGTAGTCGAGTAGTTTCATAACCCAAATCAACCGCAGGATGCAAAATAGCCGGATCATGATTTTCTCGGCGCCCTCGGCGTCTCGGCGGTAATCAGTGAAAGGTATTAATGGCAAACACCTCGAAGTTGACCAAAGAAGAGCGCAAGAAAACCAAGCGGGCCTCCCGCAAGAAGACGAAGGCTGAAAAGCCGAAGAAACCCCGCGATTACGCGCGCGGATCGAAAAAGAGCAAAGTGAAAAAGATGGTCCGCGGACAGGCCAAACGGTAGTCAGAAGTAGCACGCAGCGGCGCTCCGCGCATCCACGCGGGGCCGCCTCTGAGTTGTAGGAGGCGCGGGCAATCTCGTTCCAGCGGCCAGCCCGTGCCCTCCGGTCCACGCGAAGGAGACCGGTCTCTTGCCATTACCATCCACCGCCAACGGCGCTGCCACTCGCCAGTCCGGCAGCCAGCTCCTCTGTTGCAAATCGATCGACAAGCTGATCTCCGATTCGGAGAACCCGCACAGCCGGCTCAGCAAGACGCTCGGCCCGTGGTCGCTGACTGCGCTCGGCATTGGCGCGATCATCGGCTCGGGAATTTTCGTCCTCACCGGAACTGCGGCCGCAGGCGAGTATTTTCGTGCGCCCTCCATCCTGCACGCGCAGGTGCTCGACCTCGTCATAAACTTTCTGCGCACCGGCAACACCGCCGGAGCCCTCATGCACGGCCGTCCACCTGCCGGGCCATCCATCGCAATTTCATTTTTTCTCGTAGCCATCGCCTGCAGCTTTGCGGGCCTCTGCTATGCCGAACTGGCCTCGATGATCCCCATCGCCGGCAGCGCCTACACCTATTCCTACGCGACGCTAGGCGAAATCTTTGCGTGGATCATCGGCTGGGACCTGATTCTCGAATACGTGGTCAGCAATATTGCCGTCGCGGTAGGTTTCGCCGGTTATACGAAGGCGCAATTCGCCGCCTTCGGAATCAACTTGCCCGATAAATGGGCAAGCCCGGTCTGGGCCTCGGGACAATGGACCGGCGCCTATTTCAACCTTCCGGGATTCTTGATCGTTTTCGTTCTAACGCTGCTGCTGGTGCGCGGCGTCAAGGAGTCGGCCGAGACCAACAACATCATGGTCACCGTCAAGATCGGCGCCATTCTCACCTTTCTTGTCGTGGGCGGCATGCTCGTCAAGCCCGCCAACTGGACGCCCTTCGCCCCCTCCGGTTTTGCCGGAATTGTCACCGGCGGCGCAATCGTTTTCTTCACCTACATCGGATTCGATTCCGTCTCCACCGCCGCCGAGGAATCCCGCAACCCGCAAAAAGATTTGCCCTTCGGCATCATCATGTCGCTCATCGTCTGTACTCTCCTTTACGTCGGAGTCGCCGTCGTGCTGCTCGGCATGATGAAGTACACCACCTTCGTCTCCGGCGAAGCCGCCGAAGCGCCCGTCGCCTACGCCATGAAATATCTCGGAGTGCATCCCTTCTTCCGCTCCGTGATCGTCATCGGCGCGCTCACCGGCATGATTTCATCGCTGCTCGTCTTTCAGTACGGCCAGGCCCGCATCTGGTACGCCATGTCGCGCGACGGCCTGCTGCCCAAGCTGTTCTCGGCAGTGCATCCGAAATACAAAACGCCCTACTGGTCCACCTGGATTGCCTGTTTCGCCGTCGGCCTCCCCGCCGGGGTGGTCGATATCGGAGACGCCGCCGATCTCGCCAACATCGGTACCCTCTTCGCCTTCGTCCTCGTTTCGCTGGGAGTCATCCTCCTTCGCCGCAGGCAGCCCGATCGCCACCGCGCCTTCCGCGTTCCATTTGTCCCCTGGTTCCCGCTAATCTCCATCGTGCTTTGCGGAGGCCTCATGACCGGCCTCACCGTGATCACCTGGCTGCGCTTCGTGATCTGGCTCGCGCTCGGATTGGTCATCTACGTCTTCTACAGCCGTCACCACAGCGAGTTCGCCAAAGGGGCAGCGCGAGAGTAACTGGCGAATCCCCCGGGTAAGTGAACTACAATGCGAGCATGGACGACAGTATCTCGTCTCGCTCCCTCATCCGCTCTCTTCCGAAAGCCGAACTGCACCTGCATCTCGAAGGCTCGATCGAGCCCGCCACTCTGCTCGAACTCCAGAAGCGCCATGGCTCGAATGACGCCGGCGTAGCCGCGAACGCCACCCTCGCCGAGGTCGAGCAGCTCTACAACTTCACCGACTTCCTCGGCTTTCTCGAAGCTTTCAAGAATGTCACGGGACACCTGCGCACCCCCGACGATTACGAACTCATCACCTACCGCCTCATGGAGCGCCTGAAAGCCGAGAACATTCTCCATGCCGAAGTAATCGTCTCCGTGGGCGTGTGCCTGTGGCGCAAGCAGGACTTCCCCGCCATCTTCGAAGGACTCGAACGCGGCCGCCAGCGCGGCGAAGCCGACTTCGGCATATCCCTTTTGTGGATCTTCGACGCCATCCGCCAGTTCGGCGCGGAGAAAGCGCAAAATGTCCTCGATCTAGCCATCCAGTTTCACGATCGCAACGTGGTTGCCTTCGGCATCGGAGGCGACGAACTCAAAGGCCCTCCCGATCTGTTCCCCGCCGTCTACGCGCGCGCCGCCGAACACGGTCTTCACCTCACCGCGCACGCCGGAGAGATCGCCGGCCCGGAATCCATCTGGGGTGCCCTCAACCTCCGCGCCGAGCGCATCGGCCACGGACTCACCGCCGGACAGGATCCCGAACTGATCGAGGAACTGGCGCGCCGCCAGATCCCGATCGAAATCTGCGTGACCAGCAACCTACGCACCGGATGCTGCCCTGAGCTCTCGCAACACCCCGTGCGCCGCTACTTCGACGAAGGCCTGATGCTCACCCTGAACTCCGACGACCCCGCCATGTTTCGCACCTCGCTGGTCGGCGAATACGAACTGGTCCAGCGCACCTTCAACTTCTCCGACGATCATCTCCGCGAGCTCGCCCGCAACTCCTTCGAAGCCTCATTCCTGCCACCCGAAAAGAAAGTCGAGTTCCTCAATCTCTTCGACGGAGCCACGCTGCGTTCCTGAAGTTGTGCCACGCTGCGCTCGTAAGAAAGTCCCTCGTCGTCCGCTATTCGTCGTTCGTTACAAGTCGTTACCCGTCGTTTCGCTACTCGTCGTTCGTCGTTCGTAAATCCACCCCGAGGTCATCCTGAGCGTAGCCAGAGCCTCACGAAGTGAGGCTCCGGCGCAGTCGAAGGACCCCTATTCCCTCCCAACTCGTTCCAGGAATTTATGGGACCCACGATACGAGTCGAACTCCCAGAACGGCCCTCAACGGTCGCAAGCAAACGACGAACGACCAACGACCAACGACGAAAACCCCCCGGTGCACCCGTCACACCCCCCCGTGCACCCGTCACGCCGACGTGTCCCCGCTCCCCTATAATGTGACGCTATGAAACTCGAAGAGAAAATTGCCGAACTAAAAAAACGCGACCAGCTGGCCGAAGAAGGCGGAGGCGCCAAGCGCCGCGAGCGCCAGCACAAAGAGGGCAAGATGTCGGCCCGCGAGCGCATCGAATTTCTGCTCGACGAAGGCACCTTCGAAGAGACCGACAAGCTCCGCACCCACCGCTGCCACGATTTCGGCATGGACGAGCAGAAGTTCTACGGTGACGGCTTCATCACTGGCTACGGCCGCGTCGAAGGCCGCCTCATCTTCGTTTTCGCGCAGGACTTCACCGTCTTCGGCGGCTCGCTCTCCGAAACCAACGCCCTCAAGATCGTCAAGATCATGGACCTCGCCGCCAAGATGGGCGCGCCCTTCATCGGCCTCAACGACTCCGGCGGCGCGCGCATCCAGGAAGGCGTGATGTCGCTCGCCGGCTACGCGGACATTTTTCTCCGCAACACGCTCTACAGCGGAGTCGTCCCGCAGATCTCCGCCATCATGGGACCGTGTGCCGGAGGAGCTGTTTACTCGCCCGCCATCACCGACTTCATTCTCATGGTCGACCAGACCTCCTACATGTTCATCACCGGCCCCGACGTGATCAAAACCGTCACCATGGAAGAGGTCACCAAAGACCAGCTCGGCGGAGCCCACACCCACAACGAGACCTCCGGCGTGGCGCATTTTCTCTGCCGCGACGACGCCGAGTGCCTCTCCATGGTGCGCGAGCTCCTGAGCTTCATTCCCTCCAATAACCTGGAAGACGCGCCCCGCAAGGCGTGCAGCGACCCCATCGACCGCATTGACGAGAAGCTGGACACGCTCATCCCCGAGCAGTCGAACATGCCCTACGACATGAAAGACGTGATTACGACGGTGGTCGATGACGCCTACTTCTTCGAAGTGCACGAGCACTACGCGAAAAACATTGTCGTAGGATTCGCCAGGCTGAACGGCAGATCGGTAGGAATCGTAGCCAACCAGCCCGCCATGCTCGCCGGAACGCTCGACATCAACGCGTCGGTAAAAGGCGCAAGATTTGTCCGCTTCTGCGACTGCTTCAACATTCCGCTGATCACCTTCGAAGACGTCCCGGGATTCCTGCCCGGCACACAGCAGGAGTACGGTGGCATCATCAAGCACGGAGCCAAGCTCCTCTACGCCTTCGCCGAAGCCACCGTCCCGAAAATCACGGTAATCACCCGCAAAGCCTACGGAGGCGCCTATTGCGTCATGGCCTCCAAACACATCCGCACGGACGTAAACTACGCCTGGCCCAGCGCCGAAATAGCGGTAATGGGCCCCGAAGGCGCGGTAGACATCGTCTATAAGCGCGAACTGGACGCCGCAAAAAACGGAAGCACGTCTGGCGCGGGCATCCCTGCCCGCGAAGCGAGCGTGAAGACGCACGCCTCGCCCGCCCAAGCGGAGCGCAGCTCCGCCCCCGCTCCCTCCGAACGCGAAAAACTGCGCCAGGAAAAGATCGAAGAATTCCGCAACCGCTTCGCGAATCCCTATATAGCCGCCGACCGCGGATTCCTCGATGCAGTTATCCAGCCCCGAGAAACCCGCAAAAAACTGATCCAGGCCCTGGAAATGCTGCAAACGAAACGCGATAAGAACCCGCCGAAGAAGCACGGGAATATCCCGCTGTAGCTTGTGTGGGGTGGCAGGTTGTGCCGGTGTGGCGCGGGCATTCCTGCCCGCGAAAAGCGTGCGGCCTTCCCGGCCCTGTCATCCTGAGAGTGTGTGACTTTTTTCACTTCTCGGCCATCATCAAGCACCGAGTCATCC
Source organism: Terriglobales bacterium (assembly GCA_049521375.1). GTDB lineage: Bacteria > Acidobacteriota > Terriglobia > Terriglobales > Acidobacteriaceae > Acidiflorens. The sequence continues at coordinate 18,543 of JBEKOW010000091.1, read as the reverse complement.
TGAGCGGAGCACGATGTTTCGCGAGAGCGAAACACCGTGCGGAGTCGAAGGACCCCTACCCATTTCGCACACCGAAAATACGTGTCAGGGAATTCTCCCCGTGCATCTGGGGTTCGTAGATAACGTCCCCCTCACTTACTGCCGAAGGTCATCGACCCAAGCCTTCGCGTTCCAGTTCGTCAAACACGTCATCTGCCGGAACGTCCCTGCGCTTTGCGAGCCTGCGCCAGGCCGCGTCGAATGCTGGCCACGGCATCAAATTGACTAGTCCGACAGAGCGCCGTATTGAAACGCGAGACCCCTTCTTTTTCCCGCATTCTTTCATAGTACCCTCGAGAGTTATTGAATTGGAGTCGCCGATCTGCGAAGATTAATGGTACCATAGGCGAATGAAAGGCGAATACGTTGGCGCGCCCCAGCCAAGAATTCGATGAAATCGGATACTGGTCAGAGATCAAGCTGGAGATCGTGCGTGACTATGCTGCCGCATACTCCACGATTCTAAGTAAGAAGAACCTTCCGCACATCTACGTGGACGCATTTGCAGGTGCGGGACAGCACATCTCTAAGAGCAGTGGCGAGTTCGTTCCAGGCAGTCCGCTAAACGCGCTGAACGTCCAGCCGCCGTTCCGTGAATACCACTTCATCGATTTGAATGTCACGAGGGTCGAAAGCCTTCAACGTATTGCCGGTAGCAGAAACGATGTCCGTGTCTATGAGGGCGACTGCAATGAAGTCCTCATTCAGAGCATTTTTCCAACTCTGCATTTCGAAAGCTATCGGCGCGCACTCTGCCTATTGGACCCATACGGGCTCGACCTGAACTGGGAGGTAATGTTCCAGGCCGGGCAACTCGGTACGATAGACATGTTTCTCAATTTTCCTGTTATGGACATGAACCGAAACGTGCTATGGAGAAATCCAGATAAGGTATCCGTTGGACAACTTGCTCGAATGAATGCTTTCTGGGGTGGAGATTGGAAGCAAGCCGCTTACACAACCGAGCGGAGCCTTTTCGGCGAACCCGAAAAAGAATCGAACAAGGCGATTGCGGAAGCTTTTCGGCGACGATTACAGAAAATCGCTGGATTCAAAAAGGTGCCTGAGCCTTTGCCCATGCACAACAGCAGGGGAGCCACTGTTTATTATTTATTCTTCGCTTCACAGGTGGACGTTGCCGAGAAAATCGTGACAGATATTTTTGCAAAATACCGAAACAGGGGCGGGGGCTAGTGTCTCTCAACTCCCATATCGAGTGGACCGACGCGACCTGGAACCCCATCCGCGGCTGCGTCAAGATCAGCCCCGGATGCAAGCACTGCTATGCCGAGACGTTTGCGGAGCGGTTTCGCGGCGTCAAGGGACATCCTTACGAACAAGGGTTCGATTTGCGACTAGTCCCGGAGAAGTTGACGGAGCCTTTCTCTTGGCGCTCTCCCAAGTTGGTATTCGTGAACTCCATGAGCGATCTGTTCCAGGCGGGAGTGCCCGACGATTATGCCGAGGCCGTCTCGCGCGTGATGGCGATCGCGAACTGGCATACTTATCAGGTGCTCACGAAGCGGTCGGAGAGGCTGCTGCAGTTGCTTGAAGGTAGGTTGCGCTTCGCCGCAGAGCGGGAAAACATCTGGTGGGGCGTCAGCGTCGAAGATCGAACGTATGGTTTGCCCAGGATCGATCACCTCCGCCAAACCCCCGCGAAGTTCCGTTTCCTGTCGATCGAGCCGCTGCTCGAAGATCTTGGCGAAATTGATCTCAGCGGAATTGCCTGGGTCATCGTCGGCGGAGAAAGCGGCCCCGGCGCGCGTCCCATGAAGCGGGAATGGGTGGTCTCAATTCGGAAGCAATGCCGCGAGCAGCATGTGCCCTTCTTCTTCAAACAATGGGGCGGTGTTCGCAAAGCGAAAAACGGAAGATTGCTTGATGGCCGAACCTATGACGAATATCCGGAACGAGTCGCCGCTCAAGTGCCAGACCGGACCAACTGCCTGAAAAGCGCGGCGGAATTTCTGGAATCGTTTGGAATGGGCCTGAAGGAGCCGTTGGTGCAACTCACCGCGTGAGGCAGACGATCCTCGCTCGGACGCTCCTACGAGTGAAGGTTGTCGCGCTCCCCTCGGAGATAAGCTTCACCGCCGCCAAGCTCCGCGAACACGTCTTTCAAGAAGACGCGCAAGCGATTCCACGAACCCTTCGGCTGGTTGTCGCGTTCACGGATTCTGTCGGCATCTTGCATGCGGCCCGTCGTGTCCTGATCTAAGCGTGGCACGATTTGGAATCTCGGGCGGATCGGTCTAAGTCTTGACACCCGGACGTATACTGTAACTAGCAACAAGCACTGACTAAGCGCCCAGGCGCTCGCAGAATCAAGATATCTCTTCTGCGCCAGCCACTTGACAAATCGTTCGCGACGGGACCGGGGCTCTGCGGTAAGCCCGCATCTAAGTCCTTATTCCTGAAGATTTTGCATGTAAGCTATTTGGGCTCAAGATTTTGAAAGGAAATTCCCGCTAAAATCTTGATTCTCATAGATAAGGGGGAGGGGGGGGTAGAGTAACTAGCAAGTAAACTTAAGCAGAAACACCGAGTCGCAGTTCCATTCCAGCACTCTTAGTCCAGAGAAATATTTTCGGAGGATTGTAAGCTCCAAGCTCGCGGCTCAAAGCTCGCAGCTGGAAATAGAGAGTCCCGAGGTGATGTCAGACTCATTCCTCTCGGCCAGTAGCTCGCGTTTAGACCCTTGCTGACCTTATTCCTACAGGTTCATTGTAAGCCGATCTTGCTCGGGCTCCGGGCTCACCGCCAACCGGATAAATCAGTCCAACGCCTCGGGACTCTATCCTGCCTTCGACATAAGCTCCTGTTCGCCTCGCCCAGCACTCAGCTATAGACCCTTGCTTGCCCTCTCCAGCTTTGCCTCGCGACCGCCGGAGTGACTTCGCTTGAGCCCCGGACCTTGCGCCAACCGGGAAAACTTCAGAACGTGTCAAAGAACGATTATGGTTTTACCACTCCTGTTTTTATCGTCAATCGGATTTATCGATCTGTAACTTCTTGTGCTTCAAGCGGGTGCACGGCGTCCACAGGCGGGTGGCGCAGGAATGGTGCAGTTGGCAGGGCGCGCGGTGCGGGACATAGTGTTTATGCGGCTTCCCAGGGGCTTCCGCCGCTGACCTATGCGAAATGGCGGGGCAATTCCCGTGTGCAAATCTCGCGGCAATCCAACGGTGAAGCGGTGTTTGGCATTTCCGACGGCTCCACGAGATTAACCGAGACAGGCGACTCGACCGTTCCCACGCGTCTTGTTTCTGGTTCTTGTAGAATGCCAGCGATCATGAGTTCTCCGGAAATAGCCTCCGAGGTTTTCACTCGCGCCGAATCGGCCGCCGCCTTCGTTCTTTCCCGGACGCAATTGCGCCCGCGCATCGGACTCGTGCTCGGTTCCGGGCTGGGCTCGTTTGCCGACGATTTGAGCGAGGCCGTTCGCATCCCTTACACGCAGATTCCCTCGTTTCCCCGATCGACCGCCATCGGGCACGCTGGACAGCTGGTAATTGGAAAATCCGCAGGCGTGCCCGTCGCCGTCATGCAGGGGCGCGTCCATCTCTATGAAGGCTACTCGGCGGCCGAGGTCGCCTTTCCCACGCGAGTTCTGGGACGCATGGGTATTGGCACTCTGATCCTGACCAACGCCGCCGGCGGCATCAACCTCGACTATGGACAAGGTGCGCTGGTCGTTCTGCGCGATCACATCAACCTGCAGGGCCAGAATCCGCTGACCGGCGCAAACGACGAGCGCTTCGGCCACCGCTTTCCCGACATGAGCTACACATATTCCGAGCGTTATCGCCAGATCGCGCTCGAAGAGGCGCAGAAGCTTTCCATCATTCCGCACGAGGGCGTGTACGCCGCTTTGGCTGGCCCGAGCTACGAGACGCCGGCGGAGATCCGCTATCTCCGAACGATTGGCGCCGACCTCGTCGGCATGTCAACCGTGCCCGAGGCCATTGCCGCGCGCCACATGGGGATTGAGGTGCTCGCCATTTCTTGCGTCACCAATATGGCAGCTGGAACCACCGACCAGCCCCTCAATCACGAAGAGGTGCTCGAGGTCGGACGGCGCGTGATGGGACAGTTCGTTGGGCTGTTGAGGGCTGTGCTGCCGCGGATTGCGGGCAGCCAGCTTTAGGCTCGCGGCTCGCGGCTCTTTTTAGAGTGGGCACACGGTGGCGGATTGTCCCGACAAGAAGAAAACGTTACGCCAGACTTCGATGTCCTTCGCGGGCAGCTACAGCAACGGTTAAATGGTTAAGCCGAGAGCGTGGAGCCAATACCCTAAAGCCCTGACTAAATTACCTGGCAAGCTTCTTCAAAATCCAAACGCGGATTTCGCGGAAAGAGCTTGCTCCGGTCTCCATATCCCAGATTGCACAAAAAATTTACCTTCCACTTGCCGTCCGGAAAGAACTCGGCATTCACTTTGTTCTGGTCGAAGCCGGACATTGGACCACAATCGAGGCCCATGGCCCGCGCGGCCAGAATGAAATAGCCACCTTCGAGCGAACTGTTGCGGAACGCGGTTTCGTCCATCAGGGCCTTGTTGCCCGCGAACATCGAGCGCATATCCCTCTGCGGGAACAGCCTGGGAAGATGTTCGTGGAACTCAGCGTCCCAGGCAATGATCACCGTGACCGGCGCGGCCATGGTCTTCTCCACATTGCCCGGCGCCAGCGAAGGTTTAAGTCGCGCCTTTGCTTCGGGCGTCGTCAGGAAGATGAATCTGGCGGGCGAAGTGTTGGCGCTGGTCGGTCCCATGCGAGCGAGGTCATAGATCTTGTGCAGCAGTTCGGCAGGCACGGGTTTCGGAAGCCATGCTGTATGGGTGCGCGCCTGCCGGAAGAGTTGATCAAGCGCGGCATCGGGGAGGGTGGTGGATGTGTGGGGCATTGCGGCTGCTTCAGACATAATGTTGTTCCCTCTCGTATGCAAGCTCAATCCTGCCCACGCCTTCAGCGTACGGCGCCGCGCGACCGGTCGCGGCAGTCAGATAAGGTCTATCTAAATAGATTCCAATCGTGCGCCGAAGAACCGCCATTTTTTAGTGCTCACAATATTTCTTGACTTATTTCTTGCGTCCTGTTATTTCTGTTGTGACAGAAATATCTGATTATACGATCATGGAAATTCACCATGCCCCTTTCGCCGATTGACCAAAAATTCGTCCTGCACTGGGGAGAGATGGGGACGCGCTGGGGGATTAACCGCACGGTTGCCCAGGTGCACGCCTTGCTCTTCCTCTCGCCGAAGCCTCTGCACGCGGAGGAAATCGCCAACACCCTGACGGTGGCGCGCTCCAACGTGAGCAACAGCCTGCGCGAATTGCAGGGATGGGGCATTGTGCGGATCGCCCACGTCCTGGGCGACCGCCGGGATCATTTCGAGTCCGTAAAAGATGTCTGGGAGATTTTCAGGATCGTCGCCGAAGAACGCAAACGGCGCGAGATTGATCCCACGCTGCGCGTGCTCCAGGAATGCGTCAGCGAACTGAAGGGGGCGGGTGCCGGGAGCGCGTATACACGGCAACGGCTGGAAGAGATGCTGGAATTCCTGACCACCTCGTCCGGCTTGTTCGAAGAATTGGTCCACATGCCGGCGAATACTCTGAAGGGAATGGCCCGCGTGCGGGGGAAACTGAAGTCGCTTTTCGGCGCGGGAAAAACACATTCGACCAAGTGAGGGAATCATGATCTCGCTTACCTCGGAATTGACAGACCGCAAGGGCCCACATGCTCGGGGTTGGCTCTTCTACCACGCCGAGTGCGGGTTCTGCGCGCGAATCGCGAACTGGCTCGCGGCACCAATGAAGCGCCGCGGGCTGGCCGTGGCTCCGCTGCAAGACCCGCGCGTGGGGACGTTGCTCGGCCTTTCGCGGCAGGAACTGCTGCAGGCGATCCGCTTCGTGTTTGCGGATGGCACGCAATACAGCGGCGCCGACGCCCTGCTCGCCGTGGCCCGGGAGTTCTGGTGGGCGCGCCCGTTGGCATGGGCCACCGCGGTTCCCGGGGTGATGGCTGCGATCCGCGCAGCATACCGGTGGGGAGCACAGCGGGGAAGATGCCACGCGCAATCTTGCGCGCTCGAGCATGCGGCACCAGCAGACTGATGGGAGTTTCGACGGCGGAGTCCTTATGAAAATCAAGTTCGCAGACTTGTGGCGTCCTGGGGGAACGATCGACCGCGGCACCTATGCCTTGGTCGGCCTGTTGGGTTTCGGGGTCAAGCACAACCTCGATCGCCTGGTCGCAACCTACGGGTTCCATCGGGAATGGGGACTATTCAACTATTGGGTGCCGGTCCGAGACGTGGCCCGAATTACGGATCTGCGGGACGGCGAAGCGGCCTTTCTCGGAGCGATGGTCGCGTTGGCGATTCCCTTTATCTGGGTCGGCACGGTCTTGACGCTGAAGCGACTGCGCAGCGCAGGACTGTCGCCCTGGCTGGTTTTGCTGTTCTTCGTTCCCATCCTCAACCTGCTGTTCTTCCTGCTGCTCTCCCTCGTACCCGAGAGGCCTGATTCAACGGAGCAGAAGCAGGCCGCGCACCAGAGTTCATGGCTGATGCGGATCCTTCCCGACAGCGCCCTCGGAAGCGCCGCCATCGCCATCTTGCTGACCGTGCCAGTCGGGCTCGCCCTGGCGTTGCTCGGTTCTCAATTGCTGTCGAACTACGGCTGGGGGTTATTCGTGGCACTGCCGTTCGCCATGGGATTTGCGGCGGCGGCAATCTATGGATTTCGGCAACCGCGCAGTCTGGGCAGTTGCATCGGAGTCGCGTGCTTGTCGACCGGCTTGCTGGCCGGGGCGCTGCTGGCATTTGCCATCGAAGGCATAGTCTGCATCGTCATGGCCGCCCCGATCGCCGTGCCTCTGGCGGCATTTGGAGGCGCGTGCGCCTACCGGGTGCAGCGGCGAGCCGACTTTCGAAGGGACGCGCTGGCGTCTCTTTCAGCCCTGGTCATTTTTGTTCCGGGAGTCCAACTGGCAGAGCACGCTGTGGCGCCGGTGCCAGCAATCTTTGTCGTGCGCTCAGCGATCGACGTCCAAGCATCGCCCGAGAGAGTCTGGAAGCAGGTGGTAGCTTTTTCTGAAATTCCGCCGCCGAGGGAATGGCTGTTTCGCGCTGGCATCGCGTATCCCATCCGAGCCGAGATTGTGGGCAGCGGTGTGGGCGCGGAACGGCACTGCGTATTTTCTACGGGCGCTTTTGTGGAGCCCATCGAAGTGTGGGACGAACCACACCGGCTGAAGTTCTCAGTCACAGCCAACCCTCCTCCGATGGAGGAGTGGACTCCATATCCACATATCGACCCGCCACACTTGCACGGGTTCCTGGTTTCAAATGGTGGCCAGTTTCTGCTTACTCCGCTCCCCAATGGACGAACGCGGCTCGAAGGCACGACTTGGTACCGTCACGGACTCTGGCCGTCAGAGTACTGGCGCGTGTGGTCCGATGCGATTATTCACCAGATCCACATGCGCGTATTGACGCACATTCGCGAAGAGGCAGAGAAGCAGCCCGTCAATGCCCCTTCCGCGGAATGAAAATCTTTTGCGGAGGCTCGATTTTGTACGCCGCCGCAAAGCTGCCCTGATTTAACGCAAAGCTGGTGCGTCCGCGGGAATCGATGAACAGCAATGGATGTCTTAGCGGCACATCGCTGAAAGTCTTGACGAACGGCATCTGAATTTCATGTCCGCCGATTGTAGCTTTCAGCGAGTCGCTGTAGTGGTAGCCCAATTTCAGAAAATCCTCATCTGTGATGTTCGTGACCAGGTTGCCGAATGGACCATCGAGAGCGATGACTTCGCCGGAAAGGCCACGCTCATCGAGGGTCGCGGGTTGCAACTCGAGGCGGACGAGTTTCTTCATCTCTGGACCCACTTGCGCCCAGTCGTCGCCGCGAGCCAGGTGCGCGCCCACCGGCGAGAATATATCGCGCCCGTGAAACGTGGACGAAATTTTTGCGCCGATCATCCAGTCAGGGTTCGCGATCTCGCGCACGCTCTCGACGCCATCGCGGTCCGCGATCATCGTGATCAGCCCGTTGTCAGGCAGCACGAAGAATTGCCCGCGTTTCGTTTTCACGACGATTGCTTTTCGCGTGCTCCCTACACCGGGGTCAACCACCGCGACAAACACGGTTCCGGCCGGAAAGTACGGCGACGCGCCAAACAAATAAAGTCCGCCCACGGTGATCGAAAACGCGGGCACGTCGTGCGTGAGGTCAACGATGCGCAGCCTCGGCTCGATGCCGTACATGACGCCTTTGCACAAGGCAACCGAGTCGTCGATGATACCGAAGTCCGTCATAAACACAACGGTGGGCGGCTGGGTGGGCGGCTGCGCGGCGAGCGGCTGCGCGACCAGCACGAGAAGAACAAGGCAAACGAGCGTTCTTGTAAGCAAGGATCGAATCTGGCGAGTGGCGGTAAAGGGGCTCATCATAAGATCGGAACATTGTACCGGAGGTCGGCTGAAGGAGGGCGCCGGGTCAGCCCCGTCTGTCCGGCGACGACTATAATCGGGGACGGCGATTTCATCGTCGAGGAGATGGAAGAGATGTCGAACGTGATTCCGGAGAAGTACCGCGATCTTTTTCAGAAAAAGGCTTTTGCGAGTCTGGGAACGCTGATGCCGGACGGCCGCCCTCAGGTGACGCCGGTGTGGTGCGACTTCGACGGCGAGCACGTCATCTTCAACTCGGCAAAGGGCCGCCAGAAAGACAAGAACGTGCGCCGGGATCCCCGAGTCGCGCTGGCCATCATCGATCCCGACAACCCGTATCGCTATCTTGAAATTCGCGGCACGGTGGTCGAGATCACCGAAGAGGGCGCCGACAAGCACATCGACAAAATGGCCAAGAAATATATGGGCGTCGATAAGTATCCTTACGCGCAGCCCGGCGAGGTGCGCGTAATTTACAAGATCCGGCCCGAGCACACCACGGTGATGGGATAACCAGCCGTCTCGGTTCTGAAAAAATTAGTCCCGCCTGGTAGGCCTGGCTCATAGACCCACCCGGCGGGAAGTAGTGCTCTGAATCCCAGAAAGCCTGCTTTCCTTTTGTCCTCCGATGCGTCCAATTTCGTGGGCGCAGTGTCCTTTCGACGGGTCCCGAGGTGAATGGGGAACTTCGAACGATCCTTTGTCGTACCTGAATGGGAGCAAGGGACCCGGTCGTCTGTCCTGCGTGGAGGATGTATGGAAGTCGGAAAGAGCAATGGGTTGCATGAGGTGAATGCCCAAGCGAACGTTCATGAGGTAGTGAAGGCTGCCCACGAAGAATTGCGGCAACTTCTGCGGCAGCGCGCCGAGATCATGAAGCGCATCGGCACGGTCAAGCAGACAATCGCGGGCCTGGCCGACCTTTTCGGCGAGGAAGCGCTAGGTGAGGACTTGCTCGAACTGATCGACCGCAAGCCCAACGGTCGTCAGCCTGGTTTCACCAAGGCCTGCCGCAGAGTCCTGATGGAGGTGCGGCGTCCGATGTCCGCGCGCGATCTGTGTGCAGAACTGGAGCGCCAGGCTCCGTCGATTCTGGCTCGCCATAAGGATCCGCTGGCCTCGGTGACGACCGTATTGAACCGCCTGGTGGAATACGGCGAGGCGCGCGGCCTTTCGAACGATCGCGGGCGGCGCGTATGGGAGTGGGTCAGCGAACCAGAGCTGGCGGCCAGCACAATGAGAGCAAGAATCCCGGCCTAGGATACGGATATCCAGGCTTCGCGCCTAGGCGGGCAACAATTGGCCCTTCTCAAGATGCCGCGTAACGTGAGCATAGCCCGCGGCGTGCGGATCGTGCGTCACCATGATGATCGTCTTGTGGAACCCCTCATTCAACTTCTTCAAGATTTCCAAAATCTCGGTGGCGGAATGACTGTCCAGGTCGCCGGTCGGCTCGTCCGCGAGAATCAGCGTGGGATCGCTGACAATAGCTCGGGCAATGGCGACGCGCTGCTCCTGGCCTCCAGATAACTGTTTGGGGAGATGATGCACGCGCTCCTCGAGGCCTACGAGTTTGAGCGCGGTCATAACGTGGTCGCGGCGCTGTTGCGGAGTCATCTTCGTCAGGAGCAGCGGCAACTCGACATTTTCAAATGCGGTAAGCACAGGGATCAGATTGAATGTCTGAAAGACATAGCCGACGTGCGTATTGCGCCAGTGCGCCGACTGGCTGTCGTTCAGCTTGAAAATGTTGTCACCCATCACCAGCAGTTCGCCGGACGTGGGCCGGTCGATGGCGGCGATCATATTCAGCAAGGTTGTCTTGCCAGATCCCGAAGGCCCCATGAGCGCGAGGAATTCCCCGGCGGCGATGTCGATCGAGACATTGTCGAGCGCGGTGACTTCGAAAGCGTCGCGCTTGAAGATTTTGCTCACGCCGCGGGCCTGGACGACCTTGCTGCCGACCGCGGGTTGCGCGTTAATCGTGGATGCTGCGCTCATGATTGCCCCTTGGTAATGATGCGAATTTTTTGACCGTCCTCTAAATTTGCGGGCGCGGTCGTGATGACATTTTCTCCGCCCACCAGCGAATCGACCAGGTAGCCGCCCGAGCGCTCTCCCTTGACGTGAACGTCGCGGCGGAGCGCCTTGCCGTTGAAGGCGATGAAGACGAACTTTGCGCCGTTCTGATCGCGCACGGCGGCCGTCGGAACAAATACGAACGATTGTTTCGCCGCGCTCTGATCGTCTTTATTCACCGGCGCTTTGAATTGCACCGTCGCATTCATCTCGGGGCGCAGGTAGGAGTCCGGCTGAAGGATCTGCACCTTGACCTGCACCGTCGCCTTCTGCCGGTTTGCCTCGGGCGACATCTCGGCGATCTCCCCTTTGTAGGAGCGGTCTTTGAAGGCGTCGAGCGTAACGATGCCCTCCTGATGCGGCGAGAGCTTGGCGAAATCATCCTGCGCGATGTCGAGCTCCACCTGAATATCGTTGAGGTCGGCAAGCGCGACAACGGACCCGCGTGGACCGCCCTCGGCTCCGCTGGCAAACTGGGCAGTGACCAACTCGCCTTTTTCTGCGGTCCGTTCCAGGATCGTCCCGGTTACGGGAGCGCGAATTACAGTCGCATCAAGCTGCGACTTCTCGTAATCCATCTGTCCCTTGGCCTGCTCGACGTCGGCGCGCGCCCGGTCGATCTCTTCCACCCGTGGCCCCAGTTTCATCAGGCGGGCTGCCTGCTCGAGTGAATTCGCTTTCTGCTGGTCGGCATCGTAGCGCGCCTGCGCGTCATCGAGATTCTGCTTGGAGACTACGCCCTGCGCGAACAGATCGCGCGTGCGGTCGAGCGTGATCTTGTCGTTGGCGGACGTGGCGCGTGCTTCGGCAAGATTGTGATCTGCCTGCTGAATTTCTTCGGGCCGCGATCCGTGCTCGGCTTGGGCAAGGCGGGCCTTGGCACTGTCCCACGCGCCGCGTGCCTGTTCGTACATCGCGCGGAATTCCTCGTCTTCGAGGCGGACCAGCACCTGCCCCTCTTTAACCTTGTCGCCCTTTTCGACGCCAATCCATGCGACGCGGCCCGTCACCTTGGAGTTCACGCTGATCTTATGGTGCGCGACGATGTAGCCGCTGGCGGAAAGAACAGTGCTTCCTGCAGCGTTGCCGCTCTCAGCGCTCGCCCGCACGACTTCGACCTCCGGCGTGTTCGAGGCCAACACCCGGTACCCGAGCGCGACCAAACCCAGCAGCACCACGAGCGCGATCCCGCCGATGATGATGCGGCGCGACCATGCCGGCGGTTCTCCCCCGCCCTCGCGCATGGAGTGGTCAATACGCAGGCTCTGCAGTTCGTCGTGTTTGGTGTCTGTGGTCATTACTATTTATCCGATGCCGGCGATCCGCTTGCGATCCAAACTCAAGGCCGTCCGCGTTAACGGAGTGTGAGTCGAAATCATCGCACCTCACCCGCGATGGAGGCCCGCAAATATGGGCTGTCCAGGGCCGCATCTGCTTTGATCTCACACGCGTTCGATCTCAGGCGCGCAACGACGTCAGAATATCCTGCCGCGCCGCTTGCCAGGCGGGCGCAAAGCCTCCCAGCAGGCCCATGGTCAACGCAAAACCTACCGCGATGATGACGACCTTCCACGTCAATTGCAGACTGAAAACAGTCTCGCTGAACGTCAGCGAGTTCCCGATCCCGGTCGTCATGCCATTAAACGGCAAAATCAAGATGATGCCGATCGCGGCCCCCAGCAGGGAGAGCATCAGCGCCTCCAGCACGAACGAAGTCAGAATGCTGGGCTTCGAGAAGCCGATGATGCGCAGCGTCGCGATCTCGCGCGAGCGGTAGGCAACGGCCGCATACATGGTATTCATGGCTGCGAAACTGGAGCCGATGGCCATGATGATGGCGACGACCGTTCCGATGAACTTGATGCCTCCGCCCGAGCTGGTTTGCTTGTCGTAGTATGCGGTCTCTAGCGTTCCTTCGAGCTTTAAGCGTTGGTCGTCGGAGACCCGGTGTACGAGCGCGTCCGCAGCGATGGGATCGGTCGCGCGCAAATAAACCGACGCGTAGCCTCCCTGGCGGTCGAAGTCGACCGCAATCTGGTTTACATCACCCCAGATTTCCGAGTCGTACGCCGTGCCGCCCGAGTCGAACACGCCGACCACTTTCCACTGTCCCTTGGCGAAGTCGAGCGTGTCGCCGACGTTGGCTCCCGAAAAACGATCATGAATGTTTCGCCCGACGACGACCTCCCGCTGTCCCGTGGTAAACCAGCGTCCATCGATGAGCTTCGCATTGTGGCGCAGCTCCAGTCCGGCGGGCATCAGGCCGCGCACCGACACGTTAACCTCACCCGTTCCATCCTTGCGCGGGAGGACAACCACCACCACCCACTCTCCGGATGCGATCGGCTGTCCCTGTGCATCGGTGGCAACGCCCGGCAGAGTCTTGAGAGTGGGAAAAAGATTGGCGTCGAAGCCCCCGGAAAGCTCGGCGGTGGAACCTTTGCGCATGACGAGCACATTAAGCGGGCTGCCGCTGGTCGTGAAAGCCTTGTCCAGACCGGCAAGCAGGGCCATCAGAAAGACCGCGGTAGTCACGGTGAGCGCAATGCCGAGCGCGGTCATGATCGTCAGGCCCTTGCGCAGTTTGAGATTGCGGATGTTGTAGCTGATGGGGATCGCCATGGGGTATGTTTCGCCGGTCCTTATTCAGTTAACCAAGGTAGCGCAAGCCCTCCACGATATCGAGTTTAGCCGCGTGGTAGGCGGGGAAAATAGCACTCAACAGTCCGACCGCTCCGGAAACCAGAATAGCGGATACCAAAGTCAGCGGCGTGACTTTCATTCCCGCAAAAAACATTCCCAGTCCCGGCGCGTTCTTCAGAGCCGACACGAGCAGGAACGCCAAAAGGCAGCCGAGCACTCCGCCGGATAGAGCTACCAGAACGCCTTCCCCGAGATACAGACGCAGGATCGACCGGCGCGTGAAGCCCAGGGTCTTGAGCACTGCGACTTCGCGCGTGCGCTCGCGGATCGACATGGCCATGGTCGTTGCAGAAACCAGCAACGTTGCGAATACCACCGCAAAGCAGATGCTTAAGATGAAAGCCTTCACGTTGCCGATGCTGTTGATGAAGCTCAGCTGAAACGCTTTTTCAGATTCGGTCTTCGTCGGCTCGGGAGAATTGCGGAACATGTCGTCAACCGCGGAAGCGACGCGCGACACGTCTCCCGGAGAGTCAGCCAGAATGGCAAACGTGCCCGCGCGTCCCTTGGCGAAGGGCACAGCTTCTTCGACATACGTCTGGTTGAAATAGACAGAGTCGGTGGGCTGCGGCGCGGTGTAAATACCGCGGATGGTCAGTTCCAGGTCGACCGGGTAAATAGTTCCCTTGAGCACGATGCGATCGCCCAGTTTCCAGCCAAATTTCTTGACGAGCGTATGGTCGACGACCACGCCCGCGCGGTCATGTTGCCAGGCGGCGAGTTGCTCCGGCGGAATCTGGAAGTCGGTGAATATCTTGAAAATTTCCTCAGGGTCGGTTCCGAACTGCGCAAAAAAATGTTCGGGCTTGTCGTCGAGATACAGCCCGCCAAACCAGTTGTTGGGCGCGATGGCGACCACTCCGGGAATGGCGCGAATTTTCTCCCGATAGAACGCGGGCATCGATTGGGTCAGGGAAACGCGATGCCGTGTGACCAGCCGCTGGGCCGACTCCGTGCTGCCTTTGTCGATATAAAACGAGTGCCAGACCGTCATCATCATCGTCAGCAACAAGAGCGAGAACGTGATGCTCAACACGGTCAGAATGCTGCGCCGCTTGTTGCGAAACGCGCTTTTGGTGACAAAACGTCCTAAGGTCATGCGACTCCGAAACCTGTCAGTTGATTAAGAGGACTTCCCGGGAGGGAACCTGCCCCAATTTCAGTCAACTCTGAGGATAAAACATTGAGGTCTCCTGGACAAATGGCCTCTCGGTGGGCGTGCAGTTTGAAAATTGCGTTAGCGATGCGGGTGCGGAAAAATTCGCAGCCCCCCACCTCTTTTCATCACATTTTTTCCGTACGCTCATCACAGACTCACGCCGCCGTCGATGAGAAGATTCCTCGACCGTACACCATCGAAAACTGTGCCCGTCTCCAGAGACGAAGCCATTTCCGGTCGCAACCTTTTCCGCGCTATTTGACAACTTATCGCTCCAAGGCCCACCCCGCAAGTGCACGCCAAACGGAGAAATTCAATCCTAAGCCCAATCTTTTGAATACTTTAGATTTAACTATCTTATTATCAATAACATAACTAATTTTTGGCGGGGGGGGGGGTACCCCCTCACTTTTTTGAATTCAGCCTCAGCCAGCAACACCACCAGACGCCGCTGAGACTCTTGGGGTAAACGGGGTATTCTTGTGAAATGCGCAACCGTGGCGCCCGGTACACTGCAGCGGTTTGAGGTTCGCAACCCGAAGCTGAACTATGCAGAGTACTCCCGAAACAATCAGCAGCCTGAAGCCAAACGTCAGCCGGGAGGATGCGCTGCGGCATTTCACGGAGGGAACTCGGGCCGTGGCCGCCGACATTCTGCGCGGACCCGCTCGCTCGATGGCGGACCTCTACATTCCCTATCGCTTGTTTCAGGTGAATATCCGCAACGACGGTCGCGAAGAGAAAAAGATCTACGCCATCGATGCCGTGGAAGGCACGCTCGACCTGTTCAGTTTCCCGCAACTCCCCACCGGGCAGGAATTACTAACGGTCAAGACCAGAAATTTTCTGCCCAGCCGGTTGCAGCCGGAGCAAGCCACAGAAAAACTCATCGACAAGGTACGGAGACTTTTGTTTTCGCGCGGCTTCTCCCGGCTCCGCAATCCGGAGATCGAAGCCGCAGCGATTGGAGACAATCTCTATTTTCCCTATTGGGTCTGCTTCCGCGGGAGGGAGCACGCGGCAAAGCTCGAAATCATGGACGCGGTCCGGCGAAAATCGGAAGGCGGAAAGGTGCGTGCCATGGTGCGCGATTGGCTGGAATCTTCTCCCGAAAATCGCTTTGAGGTAAGTCTCAGCGGCGCAGCAGAGCAAGCACTGAAGCCCTGATCCTCCGATGCTCGACCATCGTTGAGCCGCGATTAGACTCGCTCGAAAGGCTGTATTTGCAAGTACCTTCGTAACTCCCAACCGTAGGGTGGATAACGTTATCCTAAGTGCGGCTCTCCCCGACGTTCTCAGCCAGGACAATCCCCGTGTGTTTGCGGCTGGTCCCCGCGAGGCGACTGCTATGGCAACGATGTTCGGCCGTTTCGAAATCCAGAGTGAGATCTCGAAGTCGGAAACGGCCTCAATTTATAAGGCGCTCGACAAGGAAACCAGCCAGATCGTCGCGCTCAAGACCCAGAATCTTGCAACTCTGGGCGACCGCGCAGCCGCGTTTGTCGAAACCCTGATCGCCGAAGGGGAGCGCGCGCTCCCGCTGGCCTGCCAGAATATTGTTCCCCTCTACGGAGCGGGCGAGATCGAAGGCCAATTCTGCGCGGCGATGGAATATGTCCAGGGCAACAGCATCGCGAACATGCTGGCGCGCAAGGAGGGCTTTTCCATCTGGGATCTGCTCGACATCACCCGCCAGGTTTGCGCAGCCATGGAACACGCCGCGACGCGTGAAGTGGTGCACTGCTCGCTCGAACCCGACAAGATCCTCGTGCAATGGGACGGTCTGGTCAAAGTGCTCGGCTACGGCATTTCCAACATGAGCCTGATCGAGGCGGAATC
This sequence comes from Terriglobales bacterium, assembly GCA_049521375.1. Taxonomy (GTDB): domain Bacteria; phylum Acidobacteriota; class Terriglobia; order Terriglobales; family Acidobacteriaceae; genus Acidiflorens. The sequence goes on along the minus strand of JBEKOW010000091.1, from coordinate 2,258 downwards.
GGGAAACGGCCTCGGACGCCTCATGCCCTACTGTTCTCCCGAACAGATTCGCGGCGAGCCGATGGACCAGCGCTCGAACCAGTGCACGCTGGGCGCGATCCTGTATGAAATGGTCACCAGTCGGAAGGCTTTCGACGCGGAGGATCCGGTCGTTCTGGTTGGCCAGGTCGAGAACGAAATGCCGCCCGAGCCGGTTCAGATAAATCCAAAGATTCAACCCGCGGTCAGCGCGTTAATCATGAAAGCGCTCGCGAGAGATCCCGCGGAACGCTATCCGACCATTCGCGAACTGCTGGCCGATCTTGAGAATTGCAAGGATGGCGGAAAGAAAGCGGCGCCGGAGGCCAGCAAGCCAGCCTCCCAGCTCAAGTTCGATACCGCGATGCGGCGCACGATAGCGAAGAAATTTGTGACCGCCGATTCGGGTCCAGATTCGGCGCCTCCACCCCCTCCCAAGCCGGCGGCCAAGGAACGAGCTGCCGCCGCCGCCAAGGCGGCAGCAGCTGCAATGGGACAGCGGTCTGCGAACGCCCCGAATCCATCCTCCGACACGCATGCGGCCAACTCCGGAGCCCGAATGATCGAGGTTCAGGACGCGCCAGGAAAAGGCGCGGGAGCCAACTATACAGCGCGGGAGCCAACTATACATCGCGCGCGCCGGTTCAATCGGCATCCACGTTAACCGAACCGCCAAAGCATTCTCCGGGCATAACGGTAGATCCCGCGATGGCAGCCCCAGCCCAGGTTCGGCCAGCGACCAGCTTTTCGGATATCGAAGAACTTCCTCCGCTGAAGCATCCCTTTACCGCGCCCCGACCGCCCCTGCCGGAAGCGGAAGAATCCGCTCATCCGGCATTCCCGCAGGCAAAGAACGAGGCCAAAAAGAAAGTCCAGCCCCGCGAAGTCGCAGGCAAAGCCATACGGGAGATCGCGAGCGTCCCGCCCCGACTGGTGCTGTTTTCAATCATGGGCGCGGTCGCAGTCATTTTGGTGGTAGCGGTAGCTCTATACCTGCACGTGCATACCGAGGATGACGGTTCGGTGGCGACGCCGAGTGCGATCAAGTCCAGCGGCAATCCCGTGCCCGCGGAACAAGTCCCCTCGACAGCATCCGCGCAGCCAGCTTCGCCTGTGGCCGTCGACGAACATCCCGCCGAACCCGTTCGGCCCGTCCAGAAGCGGCACCCCAGGAACGAAGCTCTGGTTGCTCCCACGCCCCAGCCCGCGATACGCCGTTTATTGTGGCTGGGCTAAGTCCGGGAAAGCATATTGTTTCAGCGAGCAAATCCGGATACACCACCGAGATCCGGTCGGTGGATGTTGTTGCGGGATCCAAAGCCTCGCTCGTCTTCCGCATGACGCCGATGAACGCCCTGGTTGTGGTGACGAGCGCTCCCGCCGGAGCGGAGATCACCGTCGATGGCCGCCCGACCGCACGAATCACGCCCGCTCAGTTCGCGATGGAAAAAGGAAACCACACGATCCTGCTCAGGAAACAAGGATTTCTGGATGAGACCACCACCGTCGATCTGGGAGCGGGCCAGAACTTCCAGTACGCCCCCGTGCTGAAGGGGCTGGGCGATGCTGACGCCATTCACACAGTTGGAAAATTCAAGAAGATTTTCGGGGGTGGGGGTGGCGAAGGCAATGCCGGCATGGGTGCGCTGAGCATTCACACCCAGCCGAAAGGCGCGCAGGTGGTGATTAACCAGCGCATCCTGGACAAGATGTCGCCCGTCGACGTCATGATGGGCCCTGGAAACTACGTGGTCGATATAACCCTGACCGGATTCAAGCCGGTCCACAAAATAGTCACGGTGGAAAAGGGTGGCAAGGTAGCCATCGACGAGATTCTCGAACGCCAATAAACCCCGTACTAAGTCCGCTCCCTAACGGAGTGATCCGCGTCAGGCTCTTCTCAGGAGCAAAGAAAAGGCCCAGACGCCGGGTTTGACGTCTGGGACTTTGTTTGTCAGATAGGCCAACGACTAGAAGTCGTGGTCTTCCGGGGTGCAGGTGCAGGGCAGTCCGCTCAACAGTGCATCGTAGTAGCAGAGGTTCTGCAACAGCTTCTCTTCTGCCGGGCCGAGGTTCGCGTCCGAGAACGCGGTCTCAGTGATGGCATAGGTGTTCTTCGAAGCAGCCTGGATGTGCGTCGCCCAGCCACGGATGCCCGCGGTCGGAACAACGTTGGTCGGGTCGAGCGAAGAAGACGAGATGACCTTGATCACGCCACGGGTCGGCACTTTGCCGGTCAG
>JBEKOW010000090.1:0-17676 GCA_049521375.1 Terriglobales bacterium | reverse complement strand
AGGCAGTACGACCTAACGTTGCAATGAACAACTCGTTGGGCTGAGATATTCGCATTCCCGTAAACAAGACTGTTCTTCCATGTGGAACAACTACCACATCGTCATTGAAGGCGTTTGTAATTCCCTGGGGCGTTGAATTCGCGAGTTCGATTCTGAAGATTGGACTCTTCCCAGACATTTCTGCTCCGAAGTACAAAGTCGACGAATCTGATGCCCATGCGTACGTTCCCACCCAACTGTCCAACTTCTCCGTGAGATTTCTTGATTTCCCCGTCTTTCTGTCGTAGAGCATCAGCCGGAAGCGGTCGCTCTCGTATCCCGGACGCTGCTGGGCGCGGTAGGCGATGTATTTGCCGTCGGGAGAATAGAGCGGAGTCGAGTCGCTGGCGGGATTGTCGCGGGTGATGTTCTTCGTCTTCGCCAGCACGTCGGCAGGCTTCACTTCGAAGCCCCAACTCACTGGGACAGTCCACAGATCGTTATTTGTCGACGTAGCTTCTACCTTGTCGTGATTCGAGGTGTAACAGATCTCCTTGCCGTCGGGCGAGAAGGCATAGTTGTCCTGGCCTCCGAGCGAGAAGACGGGGGCGTCGTAGTCGCCGGGGGTGAGATCGAGAGGGTTCGCTTCGGCACGGTCGCCCATGCTTGCATCCCAAAGTGGAGGAGCCGGAAATATGAAGATATGCGTGCGCTTACCCGCTTTGTAGGCATTCCAATGACGATAAAGCAGACGATCGAAAACCAGCGCCTTAACCTTCGATCCTTCAGCTTCCTTGAGCTTTTTCGCGTTGCAGCCCTCTTCTGCCGTGGGCGCGCCGTCGCATTCGGGATAAACATCAGAGGTGAAGAGAATATTCTTTCCATCGGGCGACCAGAGTTCGCCTCCAGCTTCGGTGGCAATCCAGGTCAGCTTATGAACGCCGCTAACGGTGCCAGCCGCGCTATCAAACTCTGCAATCCAAACCTGCGAGCCGCCCTCCTTATTCGAGATAAAGGCGAACCGTTTGCCGTCCGGCGCCCAGCGCGGGCGGTCGCCATCCTGGTCGGGGATGAGGATCCTCTCTCCGGTTGTCAATCCGACCGACGCGGAAGGGTTCGAGGACTCCTTTTGCGAAGTGGAGGAACCTGCGTTCAGCGGCACGATCCAGATGTGCGGCGTCTTCTTGTTCGCCGCGAGATCGACATCGACCACGCTGAAGAGCACCCACTTGCCATCGGGCGACGGGACCGGTTCTCCTACGCGCTTCAGCTTCATCATGTCTTCGAAGGTGAAGGGATGCTTCGCTTGGGCGGCCAGCGGTAACGCGACAGCGATGGTAAGCACTCCGATAAGAACGGCGATGGCGAACAGACGGACGCGCATGACAACCTCCGGAAAGAGACCTAACAGTTTACAGGCGGTTCGGCCCCGTTAACACGTTTGATTGTCCGGGTCAGGCTGCTCGGATGCCACGACCCCGGTTCGCGAAGCTCAATCCTCGCTCCCCAAGACATGAGGGCTGGATTATTCACCAGGATGGATCGCAGGCCGGGTGAGCATTACGGAGACGTCTGGAGTTCAATCGCGCCAGGGGTTCACGAGGCGAATGCCACAGGTTTCGAAGTCGGCGGTGTTGCGGGTTGCGAGGGTGGCGCCGTGCACATAGGCGATGGCAGCGATCTGGGCGTCCAATTCGGCGATGGGCCTTCCTGCCTTTCTTCGTGCCGAGGCGATTTTGGCGAAAGCACGCGCGGCCTCGTCTTCGAATGCAACCACGCGTCCGGCGAGCACCTTCGTGAACATTCTTTCGGTACCGGCACGAAGCTCGTCGCGCCGTTTGCCAGCAATAAGCAGTTCGATACCGTAAAAGGTTTCCGCGAGGCTGACGCTGCTGGTGTAGAGATCGGGAGTGTGTTGTCTCGAGAGCCACCGCAGCACCGTGGGCGAGGATTCCGGCCGCATGAGCTCGGAAAGCACGTTGGTGTCCAGAAGAATCATTGAGAGGCCGATGGGGTTCTCATTTATTGCCGGGGTCGCGGATGGGTCCGCGCGGCGGAATTTGAAGCTCTACGCCTCCCAGAGGCGCAAAGATATCTCGGATCGCCTTTCCCAGATCCTTGGGTGTCTCGTCGGGTTGGTTCAGGGCGGATTTCAGAATCTCGCGGGCTTCCTGTTCCATGGAACGGCCGTGGCGGGCGGCGCGGATGCGGAGCTTGCGCTTGGTGGTCTCTTCGAGCCGGCGAATGGTGATGCTAGCCATGATATCAATGATAGCATTGATTGCAACGAAGTCAGAAGTAAGAGGTCAAATTGAAGAAGTAAAATGTTCAACAGGAAGGGATGGGTTCCACTTCTTCAATCTAACTTCTGCCTTCTGACTTTATTTCAGCTCTTCCAGCATGGCCGTCATCTCGCCCTGGGCGTGCTGGTTGCTGGTTCGGCGGGCGCTGGCTATTCCGTCCACCAGCATTCGCTTTGCTTCGTCGACCCGTTCGGCGCCGGCCAGCGTCTGCGCGGCCATGAAATAGGCGGGGGTGTAGTCGGGATTCTTCTCGATCAGCGTTTTAAATTCTGCGAGAGCGCGTTCGATCTCGCCGGATCTGGAGTACTCCATGGCAAGGCCGTAGCGGGCAAAGGTGTCCTCGGGACTGGCGGCTAGAATTTCGGTCAACATCGCTATACGGTCCATAGAAGCAGCTCCAAGCTCCAAGCTCTCAGCTCCACGTTCTCAACTCCCAGTTCCACGCTCTCGGCTCCACTTTCTCAGCTACCAGGTCTGTTTGGGGGCTTTCGGCCTCGACATCGAAATACCAGATGTGCTTGCTGACAGGCTGACGGCTCAAGACTCGCGGCTCACAGCTCGCAGCTGCTCCTCCATTCATATCACGCTGCGGGTTACAATGGCTGTTCTCGGGAGAAAACTTTGGCTTGTCCGTTTTTTGTGCCGCGCGAAATTGTTCATGACGGGTCATGGCCGCATCCGGCGCGGTTGCCGCTGGGGGCGGGATGGAGCGGGACATGCTGCGCGTCCCGGGACGAATCGGAGCGCGGAATGGCGGTTCAGCCTCCGCACATTCGCGATCTTTGCAACCTGGGATATGCCACGGACTGTCCACATCTTCCGGCGACCCGTGACTGGGATGCAGTGCGTTTCTCGGTTGCCAGCTCGAGCACGGAGCAGATTACGCTCAGCTATGTTTGCGAACTGGGACACGCTCCGCTCGAATACGGAACTCTGAGTTATGACCTGCGCGGCGAAGCCTGGCAGCATGCTCCCAAAGATCCCAGGGTGAATAGATTGGCGACCAGCTATCTCCATGCCTATCGGGCGCGGCACCAACCGAGTGTCCCAGAGAGCGATCTAGCTAATTCATGACCGACGAAAATACAAAGCTCACGCCACGGCCAGTTCGCGAGTCAATTTCCGAAATGGCCGAAATCGTTTTGCCCAATGATGCCAATCCGCTGAACGCCCTGCTTGGCGGACGCCTGATGCACTGGATCGATCTGGCAGGCGCACTGGCCGCGCACAGGCATTCGCGACAGTGGGTGGTGACGGCTTCGATTGATCATCTCGATTTCCTGGTTCCAGTGCGGGTGGGTGATCTCTGCATTTTACGCTCGTCGGTGAACCGGGCTTTCCATACCTCGATGGAAATCGGGGTGAAAGTATGGGTGGAAAATTATCGCGCCGACCAGAAGCGGCATGTGAGCTCCGCGTACCTGACATTTGTCACGATCGATGCGGCTGGGAATCGCGTGCCGGTTCCTCCGGTGATTCCGGAGACCGAAGACGAACTGCGGCGATACGACGGCGCACTGCGGCGCCGCGAGATACGAAGAGCGGAAACCGAAATGCGAAAAGCGAACGGACGCTGAGTGTGATCCCGATCACATCGGCCAGTTGTCGCGCTTCGATAATGTCTTTACTTGCACTTCCTAGTTTTGCAGGTGATTAATACCGTGTTGTGCCGCAAGGACAACGACAGAGGCTTTTTCGATGGATAGCGCCCTACTGATTCACCGGCTGCACTTCGCGTTTACAGCGACCTTTCATTATCTTTTTCCCCAGCTCACGATGGGTCTGGCGCTGCTGATCGTAGTGCTCAAGACGATCGGGCTGCGGCGCAACGATCCCTTTTATCACCAGGCTGCGCGTTTCTGGGGCAAGATTTTTGGCATCAACTTCGTGCTCGGGGTGGTCACGGGAATCCCGATGGAATTCCAGTTCGGCACGAACTGGTCTGTCTTCTCGCGCTTTTCGGGCGGCGTAATCGGACAGACGCTGGGGATGGAAGGTATGTTCGCATTCTTCCTGGAATCGGCCTTCCTGGGATTATTTCTTTACGGAGAAAAGCGGCTGAGCCCGAGGGCGCATTGGCTGTCCGCGGTCGCGGTGTTCGTGGGTTCGTGGTTGTCGGGGTACTTCATTATTGCGACCGACGCCTTCATGCAATTTCCAGTTGGGTATTTCCGGGCCACGGATGGCAGCCTGCAGCTGGCGAGCTTCTGGGATTTCGTGCTGAACCGCTGGGCCCTCTGGCAATATGCGCACAACATGAGCGGAGCGGCCATCACGGGCGCTTTCATCATGACGGCAGTGGGCGCGTTCTATCTGCTCTCCGGCAAGTGGATCGAATACGGCCGCATCTTCGTGACGGTCGGTGTGATCGCGGGAGCGATATTCAGCATCCTGCAAGTTTTTCCTACGGGCGACCGGCAGGGGCAGATGGTGACGGACTATCAGCCCGTGACTTTGGCCGCGATGGAGGGACTATTTCACGGACAAATCGCCGCGCCGCTCGTGCTGATGGGCCAACCGAACGTCCAGCAAGGCAAAATCGATAACCCCCTCGCAGTACCCGGCGTATTGAGCATGCTGACTTTCCGGCGCTGGAGCGCGCACGTGCGCGGCCTGGACGCGTTCCCCACAGAAGACTGGCCGGGGAATATCCCGCTGCTTTACTACAGCTATCACATCATGGTCGGTCTCGGTACGTTGTTCATCGTGGTGATGGTGGTGGCGTTGCTGCTGCTGTGGCGGGGCAAGCTGTTTAACGCGCGCTGGATGCTCTGGATTCTGATGCTATGCGCGCCGTTTCCGTACATTGCGAACACGGCTGGGTGGCTGACGGCGGAACTTGGCCGGCAACCGTGGCTGATTTATGGGCTGATGCGGACCGAAGATGGTTATTCGAAATCAGTCTCGGCGGGCAACGGGATGTTTACACTGCTGGGATTCATGGGCATGTATACCGTGCTCGGAATTCTGTTCCTGTTCCTGGTCCGGCGGGAAATTGAAAACGGTCCGCTCGAACTTGAACCCGCTCTTGAGGCCCACTCCACGACGGAGGCGAGGTAATCATGGGAAGCCTATGGTTTTGGATTGTCGGCGTAATGGTCACCCTCTATGTGGTGCTCGATGGTTTCGATCTGGGGGCGGGCGTGATTTATCTGATCGCCGGCAAGACAAGCGAGGAGCGGCGGCGCATTCTGCGCACCATCGGTCCTGTCTGGGACGGCAATGAAGTCTGGTTGTTGGCCGCCGGAGCCACGCTCTACTTTGCTTTCCCTCAGCTGTACGCATCGAGTTTCAGCGGATTCTACCTTCCCCTGATGATGGTGTTGTGGTTGCTCATGCTGCGCGCCGTCGGGATCGAGTTCCGCGCTCATATCGAAAACTCCATCTGGCAGGAATTCTTCGACGTCCTCTTCTCGGGTTCGAGCATTCTGCTGTGCGTATTTTTTGGCGCGGCGCTTGGCAATGTGGTGCGCGGAGTTCCGCTTGATGCCACCGGCTATTTCTTCGAGCCGCTGTGGACCAACTTCAAACTGGGGCCGCATCCGGGGATCCTCGATTGGTACACGGTGCTGATCGGCGTCCTTGCTTTGGTGACCTTGGCCGCACACGGTTCGCATTATGTGGCGCTGAAAACCGATGGGGAACTCGGCCGCCGAGCGCAGGGATTCGCGCTGCTTGCCTGGCCGTTGCAGTTCTTTCTGACTTGCACTTCGCTGCTGGCGACATACTTTATCCGGCCTGACGTGATGGCGAACTATGGCAGGCACAAAATTGGTCTGCTCGTCCCAATCGTGGTTTTTTCGAGCTTGGCCGTCATGCTCTGGGCGACTCCCAAGAGCAAGGAGACGACAGCCTTCATGGCTTCGAGTCTGTATATCACCGGGATGCTGGTTGGCGCGGCGTTTGCGCTCTATCCGGTGGTGCTGCCGGCGCGCGATCATCAATATGATTTGACCATCGAAAATACCAGTGCTGGCATACACGGGCTGCAAGTGGGCCTGGTCTGGTGGACAATGGGCGCGGTGCTGGCGCTCGGCTACTTTACATATGTCTATCGAATGTTCCGGGGCAAGGTGCAGGCGGGAGAGGGACACTACTAGAGGTCAGAAGTTAAAAGTCAGAAGTCAGAATGCAGAAGTCAAAAGACAATGCAGAAGTCAAAAAGTCAGATCGCAGAAGTAAAATCTTTCAGACTCGACATTGTGCTGGAGATCGCGAAGCATAAACGATGCTTTACTTCCGCAATCTGACTTTTTACGTCTGCAATCCCTAATCGCGTCGTCGTTCCTGATGCATTCCTCCCGTATAATCGACGGATGAGCGCTCACTCCCATTCTCCCGGCCAACAACAGCCTGCTCCACAGCCCTTACCCGGCGTCAACGCCATCATCGCCGTCGGTTCCGGCAAGGGTGGAGTTGGCAAGACCACGCTTGCCGTCAACCTTTCGCTCGCGCTCAGCAAGATGGGCTTCAAGGTGGGCCTGCTCGATGGGGACGTTTATGGTCCCAACGTTCCGCTGATGCTCGGCACCAACGAGCAGCCCAAGGTGATGGGTGAAAATCACATCTCTCCGATTCAGGCTCATGGGCTCAAAGTGATCTCGGTCGGCTTTCTCAATCCGGGAGACAAGCCGCTCATCTGGCGCGGGCCGATGCTGCATTCGATCATCCGCCAGTTCCTGGGTTCGGTAGAGTGGGGACAACTCGACTATCTGATCATCGACTTGCCGCCTGGAACGGGCGATGTAGCGCTCTCGCTGATTCAGACCGTTCCCCTCACGGGCGCGATTGTGGTTTCGACTCCTTCTGATGTAGCGCTACAGGATGCGCGCAAGGCGATCGAAATGTTCCGGCAAATGAAGGTCGATATCGTAGGCATTGCCGAGAACATGAGTTACTTCGTCTGCCCGCACTGCCAGCACGAGGTCGATATCTTCTCGCGCGGAGGTGTCGAGAAGACGGCGACACAGTTCGATTTAGCCTTCCTCGGCAGCATCGAACTCGATCCTGAAATCCGCAGGGCCGGGGACAGCGGATTGCCTGCCGTGCTGAAGGGTGAAGACTCGCCACATGCGAAATCGCTGTTCGCGTTCGCGCGCAAGGTGGTGACGCGAGTCGAGGAGATCAAGTCGACCAGTTCCGAGAGCGTGATTCAGATTCAGTAAGAGCGTCCTCCCTCCAGCGCGCGATCCGCAACTGAATGGATAATTCCGTCCGCGCCATCTCGCAAACCAGAAGGCCGCCGCACGGTCCATTTACAAAGCATCCCCAATTGCACTACACTGTAGTGCATGAAAGCTGAAGTCTATAGCTGGCGCCTGTCGGGCGAATTGAAGTCGGAACTGGAGCGGGCAGCGCGCACACGAAAAGTTCCGGTCTCGGCGATCCTCGAAACGGCCGTCCGCGATCTCCTCCGACAAGATGCCGGCGATCCATCGGAAGAGAAAACGCAGCGCCGGTTGCATCAAAAAGCCTCCCGCTGCCTGGGCGTTCTGGCAAGCGGCAATCGCCGACGAGCGGAAAGTGCCCGCGATACTCTGCGGCAAAACCTGAGAAGGCACTATGAGCGCTAACGCGCTGATCGACACGGGTGCGATTCTGGCTCTGCTCGATCGTAGCGATCGCTGGCACGAGCCCTGCGCAGAAGCCTTCCAGCAACTTCGGTTGCCGTTGCTCACCTCGGAAGCAGTATTCACTGAAGTATTTCATCTGGTGGGCGCTAGTCGCCGCGAGATGGAGGCGGCATGGAAGTTCATCCGCTCGGGAGCTTTGTCATTGGGCCCGATCGAGGAACTGGAACTGCCTTCTCTCTATCAGTTGATGTCGCGCTATTGGGATCGTCCCATGGACTTTGCCGATGCGACGCTCGTGTATCTGGCGAAGCGGGAATCCCTTTTCCAGATTCTCACGGTCGATCATGCGGATTTTGCGACGTATCGCATCGAAGGCAAGCGGCAGTTCCGCGTGTTACCGACCAAGCGGCCATAATCCTGGAGCCCGTTCAGCGAGTGGCTGGAGTTGGCGCGAATCTCGATAGCCGGTACACCCTCTCTGCCGTTTCGTCGTTGAGCACCAGTCGCGCCACCATTTCGCCCAGCGCGGGACCATGCTTGAATCCGTGTCCCGAGCCACCGCCGACGATCCATACGTTCTGGTTGACGGGATGGCGATCGATGATGAAGTCGTGGTCGGTCGTGTTTTCGTACTGGCAGACGCGGGTTTCGACCAGCGGCGCGTCTTTCATGCCGGGGAAACGATAGGCAATATAATCGCGCGCTGCGGCGAGGCGGTCATCGCTGACGATGCGCTCTCCTGAAGTCGGATCGAACTCCGGGCCGCGCGTGTCATCGGCCAGCTTGAAGCCGCGCCCCTGATTTCCGGGAATGCCGTAGATAAAGCGCTCGCCGTGATCGGCCCACACGGGGATATTTTCCTCGTTGTATCGCGGGTCATTGACTGGGGTGCCGAAAAAGAAGACGTCCTGCCTGGTGGAGACGAAGTGCGGCCCTACCGTACGCGAGAAGAGCCTGCCCAGCCATGGACCGCAGGCAAAGACGTAGCGGTCGGCGGCGAGTTCGGTTCCGTCGGACAGTGGGAGGCTTTTCGAGTTTTGGCCGAGCCAATTACGGTTTTCGTTCTCAAGGTCGCGCGCCGCGGTCGAAGCGTGCAGGTATTCGCCGCCTTCGGCGCTAAAGTGCTCGACCACTGCTTGCGCCGACGCGCGGGCCAACAGGTATCCGCTCTCAGGTTCGTAGAAGCCCCAGGAAATCTGGTCGAAGTTGATCTGCGGCCAGCGGTGGGCCATCTGGCTGGTGGGAAGTTCCTCGAACGGAACGCCTGCGTCTTCAAGGAAAGGCAGCGATGCGCGCTCGAACTCGCCGGAGCCTTGCGCCATCCACAAGACGCCGGTGGGAAAGAAAAACTTCTGCTTCCACTGCGACTCGTGTTGCTTCCACAACGTCATGGCGCGGGCAGCGAGCCTGGTATAGGGCTGATCGGGCCCATAAGCGGCGCGGATGATCCGGGTTTCGCCTCCGGAGGAAGAGCGGGAATTGCCCGGTCCCCAGGCATCGACCAGGGTGACGCGCGCTCCGGAATGGAGGAGGTAGAGAGCGATCCAGCCGCCGAAGGCGCCGGCACCGATTACTGCGATGTGAGGTTGAGCCGTCAGTTATGCACCCACTATCCAAATTTCAGGAGTTAATCACCTAGTTATACAGTAAAGACAGTAATTTCACGCGGCGGCAAGTGGCCTCATAATTGTCGTCGCGAGGAGCGATCCTGCTCGCGACTATGAAAGTTTGTCGGTCATCAAGAGTAATTCCAGTCCCCGGAAGGGATTTCAACCAGACGACGCGGCGTTAGTTGACTTGAAAATGAGTTCCCTGAGATCTGACATCCCTGCCGATGTGATTTCCCCCGAGGGAAGAAGCGAACCGGAGGAGGGGAAAGTGTCCCCGGTTTCCGAACCCGCTGCATCGCAGACGATTGGTACTTCCGATCGGAGCATCAATTATTTCGCGGCCGGCGGGGATATGGCCGATTTGATGCGGGCCTACGATTGGAACTCGCATCCTCTCGGACCGGTGTCGCTGTGGCCGCAAAGTTTGCGCACAACGGTGGGTATCTGCCTGGAGTCGCGTTTCCCTATTTTGATCTGGTGGGGGAGCGAAATGTTCATGCTCTACAACGATGCCTACCGGACAATCCTGGGAAACATAAAACATCCAGCAGCGATGGGGCAGGCAGGAGCGAAGTGTTGGCCGGAAATATGGACCGTGATCGGGCCGATGCTGGAAGGAGTTCTGCAAAAGGGCGAGGCGACCTGGTCGGAGGACCAACTTCTGCTGCTGGATCGGAATGGTTACCTGGAAGAGTGTTACTTCACCTTTTCCTACAGTCCGATTCGGGATGAGTCGGGAGAAGTCGGCGGGATATTCACGGCCGTCACGGAAACGACGGAAAAAATCCTGGGGGAACGGCGACTCAGGGCGCTGCAAGAATTGGGTGCGCGGCAAGCCGAGTCCACGGGGGCAGTGGAGGCGTGTCAACGGGCGACGAAGGTTCTGTCCAATTACTCGCTGGATATCCCGTTCGCGCTGATTTACCTGATCGATGAAGAAGGATCGAGTGCGAGGCTGGCAGCGTCGTTGCATATCGATGCCGAGTCGAAGGCCGCTCCGGATCGCATTTCACTGCGCGACAATGAGCAGACGCCGTGGCCGGTGCGGGAGGTGTTGAGCAGTGGGGAACCGCAGCCGATCAGGAATTTGCGGCCACCGTTGGGCAAGCTACCCGGTGGGCCCTGGCCGGAGAGAGCGAAAAGCGCGGTGATTCTACCCATTGCGGCGGCGGGTGAGAAGCAGGCGACCGGCGTTCTGATCGCAGGAGTGAGTCCCCGGCGAGCTTACGATGAAAAATATCAGGCGTTCTTCGCGTTGTTGGCGCGCAATCTTGCGGCCGCCATCGCGGACGCGCGGGCGTATGCCGACCAGCAAAAACGCATGGAGGCGCTGGCGGAACTGGATCGAGCAAAGACGGCATTTTTCAGCAATGTCAGCCACGAGTTCCGGACTCCGCTGACGCTGATACTTGGGCCTCTGGAAGATACGTTAAGTTCCGCGGACGGGAGGTTGGACGCAACGGACCGCGAGCGGTTGACGGTCGTGCACCGCAATTCCTTGCGATTGCTAAAGCTTGTCAACTCACTGCTGGATTTCTCGCGCATCGAAGCGGGGCGGGTGCAAGCGGTTTACCAGCCCACGGATCTGGGCAGCTTTACGGCGGAGCTGGCGAGTTCGTTCCGGTCGGCGATGGAGCGGGCAGGATTGGAATTCAAGGTGGAGTGCCCTCCGGGGGACGAACCGATCTACATCGATCGCGACATGTGGGAGAAGATCGTGCTCAACCTGCTCTCGAATGCATTCAAATTCACATTCGAGGGTAGCGTGACCGTCCGCGTGGAATCGATCGATGGTTTTGTGCGGCTACAGATCGCGGATACAGGGATCGGGATTTCGGAGGAGGAGGCAGGGCGTTTGTTCGAACGCTTCCATCGTGTGCAGGGAGCACGTGGGCGAACACATGAAGGGACCGGGATTGGACTGGCACTGGTGCAGGAATTGGTGAAGTTCCATCGCGGAACCATCGAAGTCAGCAGCAAGGAAGGAAAAGGAACAACGTTTTCGGTGAGCATTCCTAAAGGGAAGAGTCATCTTCCGGCGGATCGAGTGGAGGCTGCGCGGACGCTGGCGTCGAGCGCGATCCGCGCGGACAGCTATGTGGAGGAAGCCTTACGATGGCTGCCGGAATCGGAACGCGAAGTTCCTCCGAGCGTGAGGATCACCGGTTCGCGCGATCTGGCGAGTCCGGGTAGAGAGCCTTCTGGACTGGAAGCAGCGGGGGGATTGATTGTGCTGGCGGATGACAATGCCGACATGCGCGACTATCTCCGCCGTTTGTTAGGCGAACGGTATCGGGTGCATGCGGTCGCGAACGGAGACGAGGCGGTCAAGGCGGCGCGTACGTTGAAGGCGGATCTGGTTTTGACCGACGTGATCATGCCCGGGCTGGATGGTTTTGAAGTCTTGCGAACTTTGAAACTGGATCGGGAGACGCAGGCGATACCGGTAATCCTGCTCTCGGCGCGGGCGGGAGAGGAATCGCGGGTGGAAGGGTTGCAGGCGGGCGCGGACGACTATCTGGTGAAGCCCTTTACGGCACGGGAGTTGCTGGCGCGGGTGGGCGCACACTTGCGGCTGGCGCGGGTGCGGGCCGAGGCCGCGGAGAAAGAACGACTGCTGCGAGCCGAGGCCGATCTGGAGCGCAGACGGTTTCGCGAGTCATTTATTCTGGCGCCAGCGGGCATGGCGCTGCTGAGCGGCCCGGATCACCGGTTCACATTCGTGAATTCGGCATTTTTGGAGTTGGTCGGGTTCGATCGTGTTGAGCAGGTGGTGGGCAAGTCCGTAAAAGAAGCCTTCCCGGAAGTTGAGCAGCAAGGGTTCGTGCAACTGTTGAATCAGGTGTACGAAACGGGCGAGCCTTTCCTTGCAAGCGACCGGGAACTTCGACTCCAGCGCAATGGCGAGGAGAAGACCAAGTACGTGACCTTCAGCTACCAGGCGGTAAGAGACGTTAAGGGGAAGATCGAGGGCATTATGGCGCATACCGTGGATGTCACGGAGCAGGTAAAAGCGCGAACTCAACTGGAGGAAAGAGTCAAGGAGCGGACGGCGGAATTGCAGGAAGCGGAAGAAAAACTGCGGATTCTCAACAGCAGGCTTCTGCGGGCACAAGATGAAGAAAGACGTCGACTGGCGCGGGATCTGCATGACAGCGCTGGACAGATTCTGGTGGCCCTCAAGATGAGCATGGCTGGTCTGGAGCAGCAACTGAAGAGCAGAGATCCGGGATTAAACAAGATCGCTACGGGCAGCATTGAGCTCATCGATGAATTGTCCATGGAGCTTCGCACGATGTCGCATCTGCTGCATCCTCCGTTATTGGACGAAGCGGGCTTGAGGTCAGCGCTGCAGTGGTACGTAGGAGGGTTCACGGAAAGGAGCGGAATTCGGGTTGAGTTGGATATCGACGCGAAATTACCCAGGCTGTCACAAGAAACAGAAACGGCCGTCTTCAGGGTGATTCAGGAGTGTCTCACCAATATTCACCGCCATTCGGGAAGCGCGAGCGCCGACATCCGGATCGAGTACAGCGTGCCAACCATGAGGGTTGAGATCCGGGATGCTGGTCGAGGGGTAGCGCAGTTTGATGCGCGGAAGAAATTGCCAACGCGAGTAGGAGTCGGCGTGCAGGGTATGCAGGAACGGGTTCGACAACTGCACGGAACATTTGAGATTCAATCGGGAGCGCGGGGAACGACCGTGATGGTGACACTCCCCAGCCAAAGAGCGGATTGCGTTCCTGCACCTTGAAGAGGACGATTTCGTCGCCAGTGCTTTTGTCTTTGCTCTGCCGAGCGGTTCGCAGGTGATCCTTGTGATCAGAAACTTGGGTCGACCCATCGACCTATCCGATTGACACCATTGTTCCCGCTCCCTAGAATTCCAACTAGGGGCGGTGGAATCATAATCTAAGCCACTGCATCTAAAGTATTTATAGGGGGTGCTCCCACCCCGACTTTCGGATTTGAGACCGAGCATGCCACCAGGGCCACCGGGCGGGCGGGAACGCGAAATCCTGACCGCGATCGTCGAGACTTTTATTGCCAGCGGAGAACCCGTGGGTTCGCGCACGATTGCGCGCGCCAGTCGGGAGGGATTGAGTCCGGCGACGGTTCGCAATGTAATGGCCGACCTGGCCGATGCCGGCTATCTTGAGCAACCGCACACTTCGGCGGGACGGGTTCCGACCGCGGAGGCTTATCGTTATTACGTCGAGCAACTGAGCGGCGAGGCGCATCTTTCGCATGAGAATCAGAGCATTATCCAGGACACGCTGACGGGGGTCACCGATGTGCAGGAGTTCATGGAGCGCACGTCGCATGTGCTCTCGCTGATTTCGCATGGGGTGGGCGTGACGGTGGCGAGTACGGGCCCGCGGAACGCTCTGGAGCACGTTTACTTCTCCCGGCTCGGCGACCAGAAGGTGCTGGCCGTGGTGGTGACGCGTTCCGGCGTCGTGCGGGATCGCGTGTTGCGGATGGATATTCCGCAGGCGGACCTCGATTTGGCGGCGCGCTATCTGAACGAAAATTTTCGCGGCTGGACGATGGAAGACATGCGCGCCGAGCTGGCGCGGCGCATCGAAAGCGAGCGCGGCGAGTATCAGGCGCTGATGAAGTCGATCGAACTGCTGTACCAGCAGGGCGCGCTCGCTTCGAATGAAGGCAGCGATGTCGTGTTCGTGGAAGGCGCGGCCAACCTGGTCACGGGCGAACCAGATCAGCAGCGGCTGCAGCGGCTGCAGGACATGCTGCGGACGCTGGAAGAGAAAGAGAAAGTCATCAAGCTGCTGAGCGCTTATCTCGATACCAGGCAGGAAGCGGTACGGGTTGTAATCGGGCTCGACCAGGCGCTGCCGTCCTCGTCCTTGCAGAATTTTGTGCTGATTGGAGCTCCCGCGCGGGTGGGAGGCGAAGTCAGGGGCTCACTGGCTGTGATTGGGCCGACGCGGCTCGATTATCAGCACACCATGTCGGCGGTGTCATACATCGCGCGGCTGTTTGACAAACTTTTGAATGAATCGGAGTAACCGGATGCGCAAAGGAAATGGACAGAGCGAGGTCACGAATCTCGATTTAGAACACGAGTTGCCGGCGGCAGAGCCGGGGAGCGACAGTAGCGCTTCCGGCAAGGCGCTGGCGTCCGAGGGCGGCGCGGGGTCGGAAGTAGAAAAGCTGAAAGCGGAGCGGGACGCGCTGCTGGACCGGCTGGCGCGGCAGCAGGCGGAGTTCGATAATGCGCGGAAGCGGGCGTCGCGGGAGCAGTTGGAGTTTCGCGAGTTCGCGGCGGCGGATGTGCTCAAGAACTTTCTGCCGGTGCTCGACAGCTTCGAGCGCGCGTTGAAAGCTGGCGGAGATTCCAGCGAATTCCGCAACGGGATCGACCTCATCTACCGGCAGTTGCAGGATGCGCTGCAGAAGTCGGGCGTGCAGGCGGTGGAGTCCGTGGGACAGCCGTTCGATCCGCGGTTTCATGAAGCCATCGAAATGGTGGACTCGGCGGTGATCCCGGATCATCACGTGCTGGAGGAGTTGCAACGCGGGTACAAGTATAAGGACCGGTTGCTGCGTCCCGCAATGGTGAGGGTGGCCCGGAACGCGCGGGGATAGGGCGTGGGACTCACGGGCTAAGGAGTTTGCTGAAAACGACTGCAGTATCGCTAAAGAGATACCCTGATACGAAACCGGGTTTTTCAGCGAACTCTGGGTCCATGTTTTATTGGCGCTGAGCGGCACGGCTGAAGCCGTGCCCTTTCAAGAGCATTTCATTCGAGCCGATTGAGGAGTCAGGGGGAATTTCTGGCCGCTAATACAAAACGCGATTATTACGAAGTGCTCGGGGTGAGCCGCGCGGCCACCGACGTCGAGATCAAGAGCGCCTACCGCAAGCTTGCCATGACGCACCATCCTGACCGGAACCCGAACAATCCTGACTCGGAAGACAAGTTCAAGGAGATTACGGAGGCTTACGCAATTTTGGCGGATGGCGAGAAGCGCTCTCTCTATGACCGGTTCGGGCACGCGGGAGTGAGCAGTAACGCGGGCGCGTCGGCCGGGTTCGATCCCGCGATCTTCCAGGATTTCGGCGACATCTTTGGCGAGTTCTTTGGCTTTGGCGATTTATTCGGCGGCGGTGGCGGGCGGCGGCGCAGCCGGGCCCAGCGTGGAGCGGACCTTCGCGAAGACTTGCACCTCGAGTTTGAAGAAGCAGTCTTCGGCACCGAGAAGCAAGTCAAGGTGCGGCGTCACGAGACGTGCGACGGCTGCCGGGGAACGGGGGCAGCGCCGGGGAAGGTGGCGGTCCCTTGCCGCGCCTGCGAAGGTCGCGGACAGGTGCGCTATCAACAGGGATTTTTCAGCATCGCCCGCACGTGCCCGACCTGCCAGGGCGCGGGCAGCGTAATTACCGATCCGTGCCCCAAATGCAAGGGCGACGGCCGGTTGTTGCGCGAGCGCGCCGTCGAGGCGCAGGTGCCGGCAGGAGTGGAAGACGGCACGCGCATTCGATTCTCAGGGTTGGGCGAAGCGGGCGCGTTCGGCGGTCCGGCTGGCGATTTGTATGTAGTGCTGCATGTAAAAGAACATTCCTTCTTCGAACGCGAGGGCAACGACCTGCAATGCGTGGTGCCAGTTTCGTTTTCGCAGGCGGCGCTAGGCACGGAAATCACGGTGCCTACGCTTGAAGGAGACCACAAGTTGAAGGTGCCCGAAGGCACACAGTCCGGGACTTCGTTCCGCATCCGCGGCAAGGGCGTGCCGGTGCTGAATGGGCATGGCAAGGGCGATCTGTTTGTCGAAGTAAGAATTCAAACTCCCGGAAAGCTCAGCAAGCGGCAGCGCGAGTTACTGACAGAGCTTGGAGAGTTGACGCCCGTGGAAAACAAGCCGCAACGGCGCTCGTTGCTGGGGCGGGTGAAGGATATGTTTGTGTGAGGCAGGCTCTGGGCTTTCGGCTCTCGGCTTTGGGTCCTCGCTACTGGCAGCAGGTTTGTTTCCCACTCAAGCCAAAGACGGCTTGAATGGGCCACCATCATGGTCTGTGCTGGGTTTCCCGCAGAAACGATTGCCAGAGCCTAAAGCCGAGAGCCCAGAGCCGAATTCATGACCCGCCGCTGCTGGATTGCCGATGAGGTCCACGACAACATTGCCTGCCTCACAGGCGAACATGCTTTTCATCTGAGCCGCGTTCTGCGCGCGCAGGTGGGGCAGGAATTCGATATTTCCACGAGCGATTCAGTCCGGCGCGGGACAATCATTTCAATTTTGCCCGAGCGCGTGGAGTTCGCGCTCGGAGACGAAATGATTGTGAAGGCCCCGCCAACGCTGACGCTGGTGCTCGCGATCTTCAAATTCGACCGCATGGAATGGGCGCTTGAGAAATGTACTGAGGTCGGAGTAGCACGGATCATCCCGGTGGTTGCGCGGCGAACGGACGCGCATCTAGCCGCAGCCGCCAGGAAACGGCACGAGCGTTGGCTGCGCATCCTGCGCCAGGCCTCCGAACAATCGCGGCGGGTTTCGCCTCCGGAAATTTCGCTTCCGATCAAGCTCAGGGAATTGGGTAAGGATGGGATCGTGCCAGCGCCAGCCGCGATGGGCGGCGGACCCGCGGGGGCAAAGAGCCAACGCGTTTCGAGAGTTGTACTTGCTGAATCCGAAATGAACGCAAGCTTGCGCGACGTGCTGCCATCTTGTTCAGACGATGCCGTTCTGGCGGTTGGGCCCGAAGGCGGCTGGGCGGATGATGAGATGAGCTGGTTTGGCGAAGAGGGATGGGCGGCGGCTTCGCTGGGCAACACCATCCTGCGAGCCGAGACGGCGGCGATTGTGGCAACGGCTCTTGCGATGGACGCGCTGCGGTAGGCTTTCAGCCGTCAGCCGTCAGTTTAAGGGCATGCTGGTGCGGCCGACGTCCGGCCCCCTTCGGGAACACTCAACCTCTCGACCCGCACACCCACGGAGCGAAATCGCTTCGCGCCCTTCCACAAGGTCCTCTGGTATCCTCCGGCTAGTGAGCCCCACCGTCGTTTCAATTGCGAAGAAGATCGTTCCCGACGAACGCCAGCGGCAGGCCATCGAACACGTTCATGGCCCGATGGTCGTGCTGGCGGGCGCCGGGACGGGCAAAACTACTGTCCTCATTCAACGCATCGCGAATCTTGTGCGGCAGGGACACGCCCGACCGGACGAGATCCTGGCGCTTACTTA
>JBEKOW010000089.1:0-21471 GCA_049521375.1 Terriglobales bacterium | reverse complement strand
GCACGCGATGGAACTCGGAGACGGAAAGTCCGACGCGAAAACCGGGAATGGACTCAAGTTTGTCGAGCGTGCCTCCGGTATGGCCCAGGCCACGACCGCTGATCATGGGCACGTAAAGGCCTCCGGCAGCGACGAGCGGGGCGAGCACGAGCGAAGTTTTATCGCCGACTCCGCCGGTGGAATGCTTGTCGACTTTTTTCGCGGGAAGAAAACTCAGGTCGAGCACAGCCAGGCGGCGATCTGGTAATCGGGGATGCTGCCGGCGGTATAGCCATCGACGATGTAGTTGATTTCAGCGGTCGAGAGCGCGCCGCCATCGCGCTTTTTGCGGATGAGGTCAATGACACGGAATGCCTGCTGAACTACGCCGGGCTGGGTCATCGGAGTCGAAAGCCCTCCGGCAAAAGCTCGGTGATGTGGCTTTCGGCGTCGCCGTGCTGACCCTGGTAAAAGACGACTGCGTTGGGACCGAACTCGTAAATCACTTGCCGGCAAGCGCCGCAGGGCGAGCAGGGGACCCCTTGCGCGTTCGTCACCGCTACCGCCAGAATTTCGAGTTTGGGGCCTTTTTCGGCCACGGCCGAGAAGATTGCGGTGCGCTCCGCGCAGTTAGTCATTCCATAAGAGGAGTTCTCGACGTTGCAGCCCGCGAAGATGTCGCCTTTCGAAGTGAGAATCGCAGCGCCTACTTTGAAGTGAGAAAAGGGAACATACGCATTGTTCATCGCCTTGCTCGCAGCTTTCGCGAGGCGCTCGCGCGTTCCCCGAGACAGACTTTTGGTTGCATTTGCCATAGTCAATTGGAATGAGAAGATTTGGTGGGCCATTGTAAACCCGACGCGGGTTAGATCGAAGGAGAATTTCAGTAACTCGCGTCGATCCGACACGGCCGCGTTCTAATGCGGCGATCGCGATGCTGGCGGCCGCGAAAGCAGATCGATCACCATCTTGTTGAATTTGTCGAGATTCAAATCGGTTTGCACATGTACGACCTGTTCGCCAAGCCCGGGCTGGTTTGCGGGAAGCCAGACGAGCGTGTTGCCATAGCCTGCGCCGTGCGAGATGTCGATATCCATCGCTAGCATCTCTTCTTTTGTGATGATGCCAGGATCGAGCCAGGCCGCGGCGGCAAGTTCGTCCCACAAGAATTCTTCGTCCGCCCACTTTGCGATGTAGTCGGCGGCGGGCGTTTTCGCTTTGGCGATCTCATCGATCATGGTCCGCGTCATGCGCGTCTTTACCGAGATGTCGACCGTCGTCACCGTGATCTTTTTCCACGGGGCGCGCAAAGTGATGTGAACCGCTTCGGGATCCCACCAGAAATTAAATTCGCGGCGGTTCGATTGCACCCATTCGAGCGGGGCCGCGGGTTGGATGCTGCCACCCATCACCACCAGTTCCTGCGCCAGTTCGGCGAAGTGGGGGTCGAGGCTGATGGCCTGCGCGAGATTGGTGAGCGGGCCACCGGCGTAAATGGTTACTTCGTGCGGATATTGATGGACCATGCGGATCATGAAATGGGCGGCATCCTCGGTCTCCGGCTTGAGAGCGGGATTGCCCTCAGGCAAGGGATCGGGCACCTCGAAGGGCCCGTGATACACGCCGGCATTCCATGCGCCCGGGTAGGTGGCGCCTGTGGTCGACCGGATCTTGCGTTCGTTCCAGGCTCCCTGATAGCCGACCGTACCGTAGAGTTTCTCCCAGCGCTTGATCTCTTCCCGGCTGTTGATGAGCGGGAAGACGGCACCGGGATAGACCTTGATGCCGGAATGTCCGGTGAGTTCGAGCATGCGCAGCGTGTGGGCCACCTCTTCATCGCGCCACTGATCGCCGCTTACGATGGTGATTCCGAGGGTTTCGACTTCGGGAGACTGGAGCACCATCAACATGGATTGCTGGTCAGTGGTGGCCGGGCCGCGCCCGTCCTGATCGAGAATGACCTTGCGGCGCGCCTCGGCTGGCGCCGAGATCGAGGCGAGAACAATAATTGCGGATGCAAAGAAACACTTACGTCTCACGGTCAACCTCCTGCATTGCGCAATGTGATGCGCGACGAGTATACGCCATGATCTACAATGCCAAGGTTCAGCACATGATTTTTGTGGTCAGTTTCGTGGGGGATTAGCCTGAGCCAGCCTGGAAATCATAATCCAGTGAAGATGAGGCGGCGCGACTTCCTGATTCGCTGCTGCCAGAGCGCGTCGGCAGCGCTGGTCCCTTGCTGTTTCCGGGGCATCGGTCTGCCGGCACTCGCCGCGTTGGAGGGCCCTCTGGAACGCCTGCCGGACCGGGGGTTTCATCTTCATCCGCACTACCGGATGCCGACGCCGATCGATGCGGTTATGGCCCAGACGCAGGCTGGACTCGACGATTTCGTCAACGAGAAGTATGCGGAGCAGATCGCGGCTATTCTCGCACGGTGGAGTGCTGGCCTTCTCCAGTCTCCGCAGAATGTTTCTGCTGTTGCCGGGACTCTTCTGCCGAATTTCGCTGGCGGTTCACTTAAGCCCGCGGATTCGCGCGTCGTCCGGACGGGCCCGCCAATTGAGGTCCGGCGTAATAGCTTTCCGGATGTTCTTTCGCTCGGAGTAGATTCGTTTCTCGGGGAACTGCGATCCTCCCTGAGCGCGTTTTCCAGCATCATCACGGCAGAGCTCCAGGTTACGACGATCGATTCCGCCAGTGCCGCCGGCACAGAAACGGACGCGCCGGGCGGGCAATTGCGGACGAGCGTGCGTTATGAATTGGTGGGGGCCGGCCGGGAATCTTACCGGGAACAACGTGTTGGCTCCTGGGTGCTCGTTTGGGAAGCCGCGAGAGGAGGGGACTTCCGCCTGCGCCACTGGCGTGCGCTCCAGGAAACCGAGAGCCGTTGCATCGTACCGGCGTACATCGACATCACGAGCGCTGCGCTCGGCGGCAACGCTTCCTACTCCGCACAACTTTTACATGGAACCGATTATTGGCGCACTGTCCTCGACGGAGCGTGCGGTATCGATATCTACGGGCACAACGGCGTTTCGGTCGGCGACATCGATGGCGACGGCTTCGATGACCTCTACGTCTGCCAACCGGGCGGCCTACCCAATCGCCTCTATCGCAATCGTGGGGATGGGACGTTCGAGGACATCACGGAATTTTCGGGTGTGGGCGTCATCGAGAACACGGCTTGCGCGCTTTTTGTCGACATCAATAATGATGGCTATCAAGACTTGATCGTGGTGCGCTCGAATGGGCCGCTGCTGTTCCTCAATGACGGCCACGGCAAATTTCACCAGAAGGCGGACGCGTTCCAGTTCGCCAAAACTCCGCAGGGAACTTTTACCGGCGCGGCGGTTGCCGACTACGACCGCGACGGCTGGCTCGATATCTATTTTTGTCTCTATGTCTATTACCAGGGCACGGATCAGTACAAATATCCTTCTCCTTATTATGACGCGGAGAACGGGCCGCCCAATTTCATGATGCGGAACAACCGCGATGGCACGTTCCGCGACGTCACGGCGCAGACGGGACTCAACCAGAACAATACGCGCTACAGCTTTTGCTGCGCGTGGAACGACTTCGACCGCGATGGCTGGCCGGATCTTTATGTGGTCAACGATTTCGGACGCAAAAATCTTTACCGCAACAATGGGAATGGCACCTTCACCGATATCGCCGCCGAGGCGGGGGCGGAAGACATCGGCGCGGGGATGAGCGTCTGCTGGTTTGACTATGACAACGACGGCGCGGACGATCTCTATGTCGCCAACATGTGGACCGCGGCGGGGGAACGCATCACGATGCAAGATGAGTTCAAGAAGAATTCGCCTGCCGATGTTCGGATGCTCTACCACCAACACGCCATGGGGAATTCGCTGTTGCACGGTGAAACACATGGAACGAAGGGCGGCGCTCGTCCAGCCGGCGCAAGCCATGGGATCGGCTTTCAGAACCGCACGGACACGGCTGGCGTTGGGATGGGGCGCTGGGCGTGGTCGAGCGACAGCTGGGACTTCGACCACGACGGCCTGCCCGATCTCTACATCACGAATGGAATGGTCAGCGCGCCGGATCGGCGGGACCTGAACAGTTTTTTCTGGCGGCAGGTCGTCGCACAATCGCCGGACAAGGCCGAGCCATCTCACAAATACGAGCAGGGGTGGAGCGCGGTCAACGAACTGATTCGCGCCGACCGCACCTGGAGCGGGTATGAACGCAATATCTTTTACGTCAACAATGGCGACGGCACGTTTTCGGACATCTCTGGGGTCATTGGCCTTGATTTTGTCGAGGACGGGCGGGCGTTTGCGCTGGCCGATTTCGATCTCGACGGGCGGCAGGAAGTTCTTCTCAAGAATCGTAACGGTCCGCAACTGCGCCTCCTCAGGAACCTGCTGCCGTCTTTGCCGCCGTCGATCGCGTTTCGGCTACGGGGGACAAAAAGCAATCGAGACGCGATTGGGGCCGTGATCACAATAACGACCGCCCAGGGCAAGCAGACGGGTTCTTTGCAGGCAGGATCGGGCTTTCTTTCGCAGCATAGTAAAGACGTGTTCTTCGGGCTGGGAAGCGCGCGCGGTCCCGTCACAGCTTCGATTCGATGGCCTAACGGCCTGGTACAAGAGTTTCGCGACCTGCCGGTCAATCATCGCATCTGGATCGAGGAAGACGCTGCGCCGTTGCGCGTGGAACCTTTTCGATCCCCCCGCGCGGCGAAATTCGACCACACCAGACCACAAGCAGTGGAGACACTTCCCGACACGTTCGAGACATGGCTGCTGGCGCCCGTTTCCGCGCCGGAAGTTTCTCTTCCGGACGGGAATGGCCGTGTACACACGCTCTCCGGCATGAGGGGCAAGCCGCTTTTGCTTCACTTTGGGGCCGTGGGTGACAAGCGCACAGAGAAGGACTGGTTGGCTTTCAAGGAGCGCTACTCGCAGTGGAGCAGCCAGGGATTTCAGCTCCTTGCAATCAGCTTCGGGAACACGGCTGGCGAGCAAAATCGAAATCGCAACCTCCCCTTTCCAATGCTGACCGGTTCCGACGACGTTGCCGCGATCTACAACATCGTTTATCGCTATCTGTTCGATCGTCATCGCGATCTCGCGCTGCCGAGTTCGTTTCTGATCGACGCAGAAGGACAGATCGTCAAGGTTTATCAAGGTTCGGTTGATCCCGCGCAAGTCGAGCACGATTTCCGCAATGTTCCGCGGAGCGCCGCCGATCGACTGGCGCGCGCGCTTCCCTTCCCCGGTGTCAGTGAAGTGACGGAGTTCGGAAGAAACTATCTGTCCTATGGGTCGGTATTTTTCCAGCGGGGATATTTTGAGCAGGCCGAGGCATCCTTCCGGATTGCGCTGCAAGACGACCCAGAGAGTGCCGAGGCTGTATATGGGATTGGAAGCGTCTATCTCAATCAGCAGAAGAATGACGAGGCCCGGAAATGTTTCGAGCGGGCACTCAAGATGCGCGCTACTTATCCTGGCACGCTGGCAAATTGCTGGAACAACCTGGGCTTGCTGGCGGGGCGCGAGGGGCGAACCGCAGAGGCAGTCTCGGATTTTAAGGAGGCGCTGCGCATGAGTCCCGATCACTTGATCGCGCTCAATAATTTGGGTAGCGCTTATCGCCAGATGAAACGATGGGACGAGGCGCGCACAACTTACGAGCGGGCTTTGCAATTTGGCCCTAACGATGCGGACGCCAATTACGGGTTGGGAATGGTGTTCGCCCAACTCGATGACACAGCGCGCGCATTCGAACTGCTGCAGCGTGCGCTTAAAGCTCGTTCTGCATATCCTGAAGCACTCAACAACCTTGGCATCCTCTACTTACGGACTCAGCGTCGTGACCAAGCCGTGGCAAGCTTCGAAGAGTCCATTCGCGTGGCCCCCGAGTTTGACCAGGCTTACCTTAACCTGGCACGGGTTTACGCTTTGGAAGGCGCGAGGGATAAGGCACGGGCGGTGCTTGACGACCTGCTCAAGCAGCATCCTGGACATTCGGTAGCACTGAAGATGGTGGAGCAACTGGGGCGATGATCGTCGAACTAACGCGGCCCGGAACGGCCTTCCACGTTTGTGCCAACATTTTTCGCAAACCGCTACGGCCGGGGAGTCTCTGCAGTCAGCAGATCTACGAACATCTTATAGAACCTCTCGGTATCGAGGTCGACCTGAATCTCGACTTGCCGGACGTCTTGCTTTGGCTTGTCGTTCTCGCTCCATGTCAGCGTGTCTCCGTAACCGGCGCCGCGATCGAGATCGACATCCATATAACGCGCTTCTTTTTTCGTAATCAGGGTCGGATCGAGCCACGCGGCCGATGTGAGTTCATCCCACAGGTAGTTGTAGGTTCCATATAGGCGACCATAGGTGCCGATGTAATGCGCTGCCGGCGTCTTACCCGCTTTGACTTTATTTATCAGGTCCATCGACATGCGGGTCTTCAGGGAAATGTCGACGGGGGTACAGACAATCTTCTTCCAGGGAGCGCGCAAGACGATGTGGGCCGCTTCGGGATCGAACCACAGATTGAATTCGTGGCGAGGAGTGTTCGCGAATTCTGGGTCGCTGGTCTGCGGATTGAGGCTTGCGCCCATGAATACCAGTTCTTTCGCGAGGCTCGCAAATTCGGGATCGATAGTGATGGCGAGCGCCAGATTCGTCATGGGACCGCCTTCGTAGATCGTGATTTCATGCGGATATTTGTGGACCATCCGGATCAGGAAGTGGGCGGCATCTTCGTTAGCGGGCTTGGTGGTGGGCGGCCCTTCGGGCATTTCTCCGAGCTCGCGCGGGGCGTGGTAGACGCGCGGCGTCCATGCTCCCAGCCAGCCTACGGAGCCATAGCGCTGCTCCCATGCTTCGGTTTGCTCTTTGGTCCGCACGAGCGGGTTTTCGGCACCCGGGACTACGGGGATGTCTGTGCGTCCGATGAGCTCGAGGGTGCGCAAGGTGTGCGCGACTTCTTCGGTGAGCCATGCGTCTCCGGTGACGACCGTGATGCCGAGCACTTCGGTCTGCGGAGACTGGATGAGCAGAAGGATTGCCTGCTGGTCGGTTCCGGCGGGGCCGGCGGCGTCCTGATCGATGATGATCTTGCGCCGGGCGTCCGCGGCGTGGGACGCGCAGGATATGAACAATCTTCATCTCGTTTGTCTTTCTTTGCTCGGCAACCGAATGCGCAGAAGCGGCTTGTCATTGTAAAACTCCGAGGCGAGGTCTGTCGATTGCGGTGCTGCAATGTGGCGCATAGAATGACGGCAGACACGGGTGATCCGTGCATGGGAGTTGATTTATTTCACGACAGTGGATGCGCGGGACATTTAACTACAGTCGCAAACTGGGCGTGACCATCGCCTGTGGACTGATCGCCATTTGCATGGGAGCCATCGTCACGGCTCAGGCGCAACCTGCGGCGCAGGCAGGAAAGTCCATCTTGCAAGGGCATGTGCACGACTCGGCTGGGAAAGGGGTGGCCGATGCTGCGGTCTTTCTGGAACACACACCTGAACCGTCGACGACCGTGACAGAGACGGAAACCGTGCGCAGCGATTCGGCGGGAGCATTCAAGTTCTCCGCGCTGCATGAGGGAACGTACCGCTTGCGCGCCGGCGGGAAGCTTGGAGGAAGCGCGAGGGCGAGCGTTGTCAGTCTGGGGCGCGGTGAGACGAAGACGGTCGATTTGCTTTGGCTGGCAACTCCATCGGAAGGCGCAGCGGCTTCGCAGGTCCCGGAGTTCTTCGACGAACCGCAATTCACGGTGGCGGGCGTCGCGTCCGCCACGAATTCCGGAGGGCACGGCTCGGACAATGTGCTCCGCAACAGCGAGTCGCTCGTTAAGGCTACGATTGCGCTGGGAAGCGAGTCCTCCGATGCTCCCGATTCCGCCGAGACAGGCAAACTGAAACAAGACCAGGCTCGTATTCAGGCTCAGCTGCTTCCCGATGGAAAGATTCCGGGCGACGGAAAGGGTGGCGAGGATGTTCACGCGGACGCGGGTCGCGATGAACCGCGCTTGCAGCAGGCTGATCTTCATCACCAACTGGCGGAGATCGATGAGAAGCTGGGCGATCCTTTGGCGGCGGTGCATGAATATCAGAGGGCAGCGGAACTGGCTGCGAGCGAGACGAATCTTTTTGATTGGGCTAGCGAACTGCTTATCCACCGGGCGCTTGAGCCGGCCACGGAAGTCTTCATGCAGGGCAAGCGGCTCTATCCGGGATCAGCGCGCATGCTGATTGGGCTGGGCGTCAGCTGGTATGCTCGCGGGTCTTACGAGCGCGCTGCGGAGGCTATGGGAAGCGCTTCGGATCTTGCTCCTGGCGATGAGACTCCTTACTTGTTCATGGGGCGGATGCAGAGTGAGGAGGCGGCTCCGGCGCGCGAGATATTGGAGCGGCTGGCGCGGTTCCAGCGGCTGCAGCCGGGCAACGCGCTGGCTAATTACTATTACGCGGTCGGCTTGTGGAAGTCGAAGCAAGCGGCGGGCTCGCTTGATGAGGCCGGCTCCGGGCAGGTTGAAACATTGCTGCAAAAGGCGATTGAGCTGGATCCGAAGCTGGCGGCGGCGCATTTGCAACTGGGCGTTGTTTATGCGCAGCTGGGGGATTCTCCGCGCGCGATTGCGGCTTACGAGAAGGCGATCAAGGCCAATCCGGGGATGGAAGAGGCGCATTACCGTCTGGCACTGGCGTTGCGGCGAACTGGAGACACCGTGCGCGCCCAGAAGGAACTCGAGATTCACGAGAAGTTAGCGGAGAGATCCAAGGAAGAAGCGGAGCGGGAGCGGAACGAGATCCCGCAGTTTGTGATTGCGTTGCGGGACAAATGAGTTTCTCTTGCAGGGAAACGTCCGACTCTCTTAACGGATCGTGACGCCGACTCTACCGCAAAATCGTCAACAGCTAGTTCCTACCTGTCACAACGCGCATGATGAGTAGATCCCAGGTTAGCGCCCAAAATGCGGGCGCCAAGCTGGGGCACCAAGCTCAGGATGACCTCTGAGTGGAGGGACCTCCTAGAAGGTCAGCTTCAGCGCGAGTTGGACGAGGCGCGGGTTGTTTACGATTGAGTTCACCGAGCCAAAGCCGGGGGCGCTGCGGTCCTGAACCGGCATACCAAATTGCGGGTGGTTGAACAGGTTGAAGAACTCCGCCCGGAAATTGAGGCCCATGCCCTCGCGGGGGAGCGCGAAGTCTTTAATGATAGAAAAGTCGGTGTTGACGAAATCCGGACCCACGACCGGGACACGATTGGCATTGCCCAATTCGCCGACCGCCTCGGGGAAGCAGCCCTGGTTAAACCAGACGTGCGCGCCGTGGTTGGCCTCGGTGGTATCGCATCCCGGAACCTGGTTGGGACGGTTGTAGTTGTTGCCGTTTCCGCCGTTGTTGAAGAAGACCGGGGACAGGTTATCGCTATCGATCAGCGGGACCGGGAATCCGGAGATGATGTGTTCGATCAGGGTCACCTGCCAGTTTCCGAGAGCGGTATTGGTGGCGCTATTCCAGTTACCGCCAAACATCTTGCCCTTGCCGAAGGGTAAGTCGTAAATCACGCTAGCGGTGAAATTATTATGAGCGCCAATCTGCGAGGGAGCCCAATCGAGGTTCGGCCAGTTGGGGAGCGGGAAGTAGGGAGCGCTCAGCAAGGAACCCAAGCCATCGGAAAGGCCATCGTCATAGGCATGAGAATAGGTGTAACTTACCAGAGCGTAGAGGCCGTAATGGCGAGACTTGGTCTCAGCTTTAATCTGCAGCGAGTTGTACGTGGTCTTGCCGAGATCGCCGAACTCCAGGATGGAGTTGCCTATGCCGTTGTACGGAGGAATGAACTGGCTGCCATCGGGATTGCAACCGATGTTGTTCGGGCAAGTAGCCGGGCCATAGGTGTTGATGTCGTTTCCGGAGAGCAACAGGTGATGGCCGCGAGCGCCTGCGTAGCCCGCGGTGAGGACGACATTGCCGGGGAGTTGGCGTTCCACGTTGACATTGATCTGCTGCACGACACCGAGCTTAAAGTTGGTGGGCTGGTAAAACAGCGTTCCGGTAAATGACGAGAGAGTGGGCGGACCCGAAAAGATCGGGAAGCCGGAGGACATACTGAGGCCGAGAGGCGTTTGACCGAGCGTGGTAGCACAGTACGAGGTGGCAAAGGCGCAACCGGCGGGACCAAAGAAGTCGGACTCGGCGAAGTTGGGTGGATTCTGCCAGAGTCCCTGGGAACCCTGGCTCCAGGCGGAGTCGTGGAAGAGACCATAGCCGGCGCGGATCACGGTCTTGTCGCTGCCGAGCACTTTCCAAGACAAACCGAGACGCGGCTCAAAAGCTGTCCAGTTCATCTTGACGCCGGCAGCGGAACTCACTCCACCTTGTCCGGCGACGAGAAGCTGGTCGGTAAAGGGCAGGAAATCAGACATCTTGTTGTGGACTTCGGAGATGGGAGTGGTCATATCCCAAGCCAAGCCAAGGTTCAGAGTAAGGTCGCGGGTGGGGCGCCAGTCATCCTGGAAGAAGGGCCGCCAGATCTTCCAGCGGCGTCCGGTGACGGCACCGTGGAAGGTTTGATCGTGCTCGGCCAGACCGAGGATCCCGAGCAGAACGTCGGCCTCGGGGTTTCCGGCGACCACGCCACCGCCGCTAAAGTTGCCGGCCACGCCGGGGATCCAGAATCCATCCTGGAAGGCCTCGGTGCCGACGTTCATCTGGTTGTCGCGCAAGGTGAGTCCAAGTTTGAAATCATGCTTGCCGCGAATCAACTCGAGGGAGTCGCTGAAAGAGAACACGTTAGTGCCACCCTGAAATGGTGTGTAACCGCGATCGCCGATGGACCAGTATCCCGCGCCCAACAGGGTGCTGACCAAGCCGCAGCTGTAAGCCCCGGCGGCGCAGGTGTCGCTGCCCAGCGGGCAGCCGAGGTTGGCTCCGGGAATGCCGACGCCCGCGATGGTAGCGGAAGCGCAAGTGCCTGTGCCCTGCGACTTGATGTAGTCGAAGATGCGGCTGTAGCCAAAGGTCGCCTGGTTGACGGTGGTTGCAGAGAAGGTATGGGTTTCGCCGATGGCGGCCTGGCGGGCGTGATTGATGATGTTCTGATTGCTGCCGAAGGCACTGGCCTCGGTGAAATTTCCTACGCCGCCGCCGCCGGGGACGTAGGAGTTGGCCTGATCGTAGCTGAACCGTCCGAACACGCTATCGGAGGCGGAGATGTTATGGTCCAAGCGAACGTCGAACTTGGTTTCGTCGAGGCTGCGGGTGGGCTGGCTGATGAAGTTGTAGGAGCAGACGTTGGGAAGGCAACCCAGATTGGCATTGGGCGCAGGGTATAGATTGATCAGGGCCTGCCCGATAGGATTGGCCAGACCATTGGGGCCAGTCGGGATTTTGTTACAGGGAGTTCCGGCAGCCTGGCTTCCGTCGGGATTGGCGGGCAAAGGGTTGCCGGAGCCATCGCACTGGAAGTAGGGATTCGCCGACCCGAACAGATTGGGATTAGCGATGACCAGACCGGATTGGAGATTGCCGAAGTTGTCGGCGCTGAAATCGCCGTTGCGCATGGCAAGAGTGGGGACCAATCCAGCGAAGGGATTGCCCTCCCGCTGATACTTCTGCTCGGCATCGAGAAAGAAGAAGGTCTTGTCCTTCTGGATGGGGCCGCCGAAGGAGCCTCCGAACTGGTTCAGATTAAATTTCTGGGCCGTGGTTTGGAAAGCATTCTTGGCGTCGAGATCGGTGTTGCGGAGAAACTCAAATAGCGATCCGTGGTAGCCGTTGGATCCGGACCTGGTGGTGACGAGGACGGTGGGACCGGCGCGGGTGCCGTATTCGGCGGAGTAGTTGTAAGTGAGAACCTTGAACTCCTGAATGTCGTCGATCGAAGTCAGGATGCCGATGCCTCCGCCGGTCAATTCGTTGTTGTCGACGCCGTCGAGCAGCCAATCGGTGGCATTAGGACGGGAGCCGCCGACGGACAAGGAGAACGAGCCGCGCGCGGCCACTTCGCTATCGGCGCCCTGGGTGAAGAAGCTGCCGGGGTTGGTTTCCTGAATGGTGCCGGGCGTGAGGCTGGCTAATTGGACGAAGTCGCGTCCATTCAAGGGCAGTTGGGTGACCTGCTCTTCGTTGATGACCTGGCCAAGAGTCGGGTTGGTGGTCTCCACGGCGACTTCATTGGCGTTGACTTCAACCGATTGGCTGACGGAGGCGGGGTTGAGCGAGAAATCGACTTCGCGCTGCTCATCGACCTGGAGACGGAGATCGCGCTGCTCGGTGGTCTGGAAGCCCTGGGCTTCGACGTGAATCGTAAAGACGGCGGCGGGAAGCAAGGGGATGAGGAAGTGGCCGGAGCCGTCGGTCTTGGCTTCACGCACGAGGCCAGTACCCTGGGAGGTAACTCTGACGCTCGCCCCCGTAATCACCGAACCAGTTTTGTCGGCAATTGTTCCAGAAATGGTTCCATTCGCCTGACCGAACATGAGCGGACAGAGAGAGATCAGGGAGCACAGAACAGCGGCGAGCAGCAGCACTTTCTTCGTCGACATGGTTATTCCCTCAGCTTCAAGCCAAATGAACATGAGTAGCGATTCGGGCCGAGCTCCCAGGGGGCTGACACTATCTCAGAAGAAAATGAAAGATAGACCCTGGACGCGAAGAGTCCCTTTTTTTGATTGAGTCATATAAATGTACTAGGTCTGCAAAGTCAAGAAGTTTGTGCGGGTTAGAGGTTGAATAAAAGCAATTGGATGGATTCAGTTTTCCATAACGCCTATGCCTTCCCGTATTTTTACGATGCGGTTGGCGGGGAGATTGGGGATGCGCTGAACCAATCCGCTGGGCCAGTGAATCTCGATATCGGCGTGGGTGGCGTGGCCAAGACCAAAATGAAGGCGGAAGTCGCTCTGCGAGACGTATCCGCCGCCACTGCGCACTTCCTGCATTTGCTGGTGGGGCTTCGGGGCTTCGCTGCTATGGTCTTCGGGATCGCTGGTGCGGAGGATTACGCGGGCGCCGATAGCATCGCGATTTGATTTTGTGCCTTCCAATTTCAGTAGGAGCCAGTTTTGGTGGTCGCCAAAATTTCTTAGCAGGCTGGGGCGATCATGGCTGTTGTTGACGGCAATTTCGAGAGATCCGTCATTGTTGAAACTGGCGGCGGCGGCGCCGTGACTATTGAAGGGAGTCGTGATGCCGGGGCCGGCGTCGTTGGAAATGTCGACAAACTTGCCGTTGCCGGCATTCCAGTAGAGAAGCTTGGGCTCGCGGAATGTATTGTTGAGACCTTTGCTTTCGAGTTCGGGATAGACGTGCCCGTTGGCCATGAAAATGTCGGGGCGGCCATCGTTGGAGACTTCGAGGAAGAGCGTTCCCCATCCGAGATATTGCGAGTTGCGGGCCAGGCCGGCGGCGGCGGTGACGTCTGTAAATGTGCCGTCGTGATTGTTGTGGTAGAGGGTGGCCGTATCATCGGAGAAATTGGTCTTGATGATGTCGAGCCAGCCGTCGCCGTCGTAGTCGGCGGCATCGGCGCCCATGCCGGCTTGCTCGCGGCCTCCATCGTTGAAGGCTACGCCGGACTTCACGGCGGTTTCGGTGAACGTTCCGTTGTGATTATTGTGGAAGAACAGATTCGGAGTGGAGTCGCAGGTGACGTAGATATCGGGCCAGCCGTCGTTGTCGAAGTCTCCGGTTAACGCGGTGAAGCAATAGTAGGAGTCAGTTTTGGCGACTCCGGATTTCTCGCTGACCTCGGTGAATGTGCCATCACCATTGTTGTGGTAGAGCTCGCTGTGCGTGCCTTTCAGTCCACGGGGGCCGCACATGACGGGGATGCCTTTCCAAAGGCAGGAAGCGGCGCCGCCGGGCTCGGGCGTGTTTTTAGGATCGAAATCGACGTAGTGGGCGATGAAGAGGTCGAGGCGTCCGTCGCGATCATAGTCGACGAAACTGCATCCGGTGGACCACCGGACATCGTCGTGCCAAAGTCCGGCTTTACGGGTGACGTCGGTGAAGGTGCCGTCACCGTTGTTGTGGAGCAGGACGTCGTGTCCCCAGAAGGTGACAAAGAGATCGACGAAGCCGTCATTGTCGTAGTCGCCGGCGCAGACGCCTTGTCCCCAGCCGGTCAGGGCGACATTTGCTTTTTGCGTGACGTCGCTGAAGGTGCCGTCGTGATTGTTGTGGTAGAGATGACTGGTGGGTTCCTGCCCCTTCGGGAAACCTTCGAGTCGACTGCCGTTGACGAGGAAGATATCGGGCCAGCCGTCATTGTCGAAGTCCAAGGCGGCGACTCCGCTGCCGGTCGTTTCGATGATGTAGCGCTTGACCTTATCGCCTCCGTCTTCGGTTTTGGCGGTCAGGCCGGCTTGGGCGGCGACGTCGACGAAGTTGACTTTGGGGGGATGGGGCGCGGGCGGTGCCGGTGAGACGACTGGCTGTGCGGCCACAGGGGAGATAGCCAGTATCCACAGCGCGGCGAGCCTCGCGGCACAACTGCGATTCATGAGTCGGGATCCAAGGGACATTTATTTCAGGAGAATCTTACACCCCCCCCATCTGTGGGCCGGCTGGCTTGGAAGCGGCATGGTTAAATCCAAGTAAGCCGTTATCTATTAATGATTTACGCGCGAACCAGCCGGAATGCTCTTGTATCCCCAAGTCTCGCGACTTTCGAGACCCTGACGACCGCGCTGGGAGCTCTCATACTGGATACGGAACTCGAAGCCATTTCAGCGGAGACAGCGTTGCCAAAGCAAACCATCCTGATGTGTGCGCCGGACTATTTCGGAATTGATTATGTCATCAATCCCTGGATGGAGGGCAACTGCGGCAAGGCGGACCGTGTTTTGGCGGCGGAGCAATGGTCGGAGCTGAAACGCGCGATCGAAGCAGAGACAGATGTGGTGCTGATTTCGCCGCAGCCGGGGTTGCCGGACCAGGTGTTTACCGCTA
Organism: Terriglobales bacterium; assembly: GCA_049521375.1. Classification (GTDB taxonomy): domain Bacteria; phylum Acidobacteriota; class Terriglobia; order Terriglobales; family Acidobacteriaceae; genus Acidiflorens. The sequence goes on along the minus strand of JBEKOW010000089.1, from coordinate 6,536 downwards.
ACGCCGGAATGGTTCTCGAGGAAAAAGTGGTGGTCAGCCGCTTCCGGGCGCCGGAGCGGCGGGGCGAAGAACCTTTCTTCGAAGAATGGTTCGTACAGAACGATTTCGACATCGCGGAGTGGCCAGCGGAGGTGTCGTTCGAAGGCGCGGGCGACGCATTGCTCGACCGCGGCCAGCCGATCCTCTGGGCGGGGTACGGTTTCCGTTCCGCCAATTCGATACCAAGCCTGCTGGAAAGAACGTTCAATCGGCGGGCAATCGGATTGCGACTGGTTGATCCGCGCTTTTATCATCTCGACACCTGCCTTTGTCCATTGGAAGGGGGGTATTTGATGTACTTCCCTGCGGCGTTCGACGCCGATGGACAAAAAGCCATCGCCGATATTGTGCCCGCTGAGAAACTGATCGAAGTCGAGGCGCCGGACGCGGAACAATTTTGCTGCAACGCGGTCGATCTGAACGGTCAGGTGTTCATGAACGGCGCGTCGGAATCTCTGCAGGAACGCCTACGGGAAGCGGGGTTCACGCCGGTGATTACGCCGCTGTCGGAATTTATGAAAGCTGGCGGCGCGGCGAAGTGTTTGACGCTGAAACTGAGGGAAGAATTGGACTGTTAGGCTGTCGACTGCATTTGCCCGTAAGCATTGCCGTTCATCCGTTCGCTTTCGCGACCAGCAGAATTCCCAGGCAGTAGAAGACAAACATCATGGCGAGGTACATCTTGGCTTTGCCGGGAGCGCCGGCGAATTCTCTCCAGGCGAAGACTCCCCAGAGCGCGGCCACCATGGGAGCAGATTGTCCGATGGCGTAAGAGATCGCAAAGGCGGTTGCTTTTCCGGCAACGACGTTGAAGACGGTGCCAACGCCCCAGATACATCCGCCGACGAGGCCGAGCAAGTGTCCGGACGGCGGCCCACTGAAGAAGCCGCTGAAGCTTACCGGAGCACCGACAAGGGGGCGCTTCATGAAATACAAGTTCCAGATGAAGCAAGAGAGCAGCGCGCCGAGCGTCAGAAACACGACGGAACTGTAGGGAGTCAAAACGTTCCCCCGGGTTGCGCCGTAGGCGACGAAAGGATTCCACAATCCCATGAGCACACCAGAGACAACGCAGACGATGATGCTTTTTCTGGATACAGCGCGCCCGGCAATGGCGAGACTCCCGTAGGCCTTGCCGTCGAGGATCACCGCGATCAAAGCACAGACTACGCCAACCGCGAGGAAGAGGGCGTTACCTTTCGGTTGAAGGGTGTAGCTGAGAACGGTTCCTACGACGAGCGCGATTCCGATCGCAACGGGAAATGCGATGGCGAGTCCGGCCATATCGATAGCAGCGACGAGGAGAAGATTCGCCAGGTTGAAGATGGCGCCTCCGACCATGGTGGACACGATATTGGTCGTGTCGGCCGAGTGAACATTATTGAGGAAACTATTGGAGTCGTTGCCGGTGCTCCCCATGGTGAAAGCGAGGATGAGCGAGATCAGGAAGATGCCGACAGCATAGTCCCAATAAAAAAGTTCGAAGCGGTAGTTTTTTACGCCCTTGTAGGTATTGGCCCAGGAGCCCCAGCAGATGGCGCTCGTGATCATCATGAAAAGTGCAATGCCCAGCGTGTGGGGAGTAAACATTCGTGCTCCTTGGGAGATCGAAAACGTTCCGTGGAAGTCTAATTGGCGCGCGTGCCAGACACAAATAAATCCAGCAAGGCGGACAGCCGAAAAAGCGGGCGGGTGCCGTGGCCGCCGACGATTGCGCGGATTGGCTGGTGTTCGACGATGCCGGTGCCCGGTTGAGATTTAATCTTTCAGCAATTGTCTGGCGATTACCAGCCGCTGGATTTCGCTGGTCCCTTCTCCGATGGTGCAGAGTTTTACGTCGCGATAGAACTTTTCGGCGGGATAGTCTTTGATGTAGCCGTAGCCGCCGTGGATTTGAACGCCTTCGTTGGCGCATCTGACAGCCACTTCGCTGGCGTAGAGTTTGGCCATGGAGGATTCGAGAGTTGTCTTCATTCCGGCGTCTTTCATGGCGGCGGCGCGGAGGGTCAAAAGCTTGGCCGCTTCGATTTCGGTGGCCATGTCGGCGAGCTTCCACTGGATGGCCTGGAATTCGCTGATCGCCTGGCCGAACTGCTTGCGCTGTTTGGAATATTTGAGCGCGGCTTCGTAGGCGCCTTCGGCCATGCCGAGGGAAAGAGCGGCGATCGAGATGCGTCCGCCGTCAAGGATGCGCATGGCGTCGATAAAGCCGCCGCCCTCCTTGCCGAGCAGGTTTTCTTCGGGCAGGAAGCAGTCCTCGAAGATCAGTTCGGCGGTGTCGCTGGCGCGGAGGCCGAGCTTGTTTTCTTTTTTTCCGGCGCGGAAGCCTTTCGTGTCTTTTTCCACGACGAAGGCGGAAAGGCCGTGGGTGTGGGCGGCGCGATCAGTGACGGCGAGCACGACCGAGACGTCGGCGTAGTGGCCATTGGTGATGAAAGTCTTGGTGCCGTTGAGAAGCCATCCACCTTTGACGTGCGCGGCTGTCATGCGGGCGCTGCCGGCATCGGAGCCGGACGAGGGCTCGGTCAATCCCCAGGCTCCGATGAACTCGCCGGTGGTCAGCTTGGAGACATACTTCTTCTTCTGGGCGTCGTTGCCGGCGAGGAAGATGTGGTTGGTGGATAGCGAGGTGTGAGCGGCAACGATGATGCCCACGGATCCATCGACGCGGGAGAGCTCTTCGATGGCGGTGACGTACTCGACGTATCCCATGCCGGCGCCGCCGTATTCGGGCGGGAAGATCGCGCCCATCAGGCCGAGCTTGCCGAGTTCCTTGATGGTGGATAGGGGGAATTCGGCGGCTTCATCCCACTTCGTAACATTGGGAGCGATTTCGCGCTCGGCGAATTCGCGGACGCTTTTCTTGAGGTGCAGTTGTTCGTCGTTTAATTGAAAATCCAAGAATCCTCCATATGGTTGTCGCTGATCGGGCTCGCGGGAATTATTGTCGAACAACGCACGCGATTGGAACGCGGAGCCAACAATCGACTCGGTATCGACCGCGCGCGGGGAGGCGCGGTACCGTTGCCCCAATGGTTTATTTAAGCACGAGGAGCAGGTAAGAACGAAACGCGAGGACCGACCGGTTGGTTTAGTGCGCAGCAGTACATGACCGTCCGAGGCATGATGCAGTCAGTGCTCGTGTACACGCGCTACTTGTTGCCGCCGAAAATTCTTTTCGCCAGCCAAACGGGGGCGACAAAAACGTGGACGGGATTCGTGAGAAACGCCGGCTTGTTGCCTTCAATGAAATGTCCCAACCATGCGAGCGCGAAGGCGGTGGGAATGAGGAGCAGGGCAATGATCCAATGCCACCAGACGACGATCACGGAAGAGAAACCTACGGGGATCGCGATCATGTGCAGGGCGCGGTTAACGGGATGGTTGTGCGCGCCGTCGTAGTGCGAGTACAGACCCATATTTCCACCCCCACGGTGAAAAGGCTTGATGGGGGAGCATTATATCCCTGGTATTACGAGGTTGGGCGTTTTGAGCCGCGTTACAGCAGGCTGAGCACGCTTGGGGCAACCGCATGAAAAAAAGCCGGAGCTGTAAGAGCCCCGGCTGTCCAGTTGGTGTGTGCCCGGATAAAAATCAAGATCTCATTACGCGCTGCGTCGCGGCCGTACGGTCAGGTCTCGAACTTGCGCGAGAATGCTCGACATCTGCAATCCATTCAATTGCGAGATGTAGGGGAATACTTCCGCGACGAATTGATCTTCCATCAATTCACGCACCTCTTCCTGGCGGCTGCGCTCTCCACCGGTGAGCAGGCTGGGGACGCTGACTTCTAAGGCGCGCGCGAGGCGCTCCAGGGACGACAGAGTCGGCGTGGCCTTCTCGTTTTCAATTTTAGAAACATATGTGCGCGGCACCGACATGCGCAGGGCCAACTGACGTTGACTCATGCCATTGCGCAGGCGCAGCGAGCGAATGGACTGAGCCAGATGCAGATGGCCGCGACCATTGGAATTGATATTGATTGGTGGAGCTTGGGGCTCCGGTGTCATGGCGGCGATCTCAGCCTCGTCCTCATCCAAAGGCAGATGACAACGGCGGCAGAGACTATTGCTTGTGCGGAATTGAACCAACAGACAGCGGTCGCACCGTACGACTTCCCGGGAATCCACGGGAGCGAGTGTTGTGGCCATCAGCGTTTGGGAGTGCCAGAGCAGGGGCTACTCTCAAGCCAACTGATGGCTAATCTCGTGCATCGGGGCTGTGGAAGTCAAGGAAAAAGAAGAGGTGAGCGGGCGATTCTCCGGTAAAATTCTGGGTCGGGATCAAAATCCGCGAGGAAATATGGGCAATATGGGGAATGAGCGCGAACGGGCATGGTGTTTACTAACTGAGTTCACTCAATCGGAAAGTTTGCGCAAACATGCGCTTTCGGTAGAAGCCTGCATGCGCGCATACGCGCGCAAAACGGGAGGGGACGAGGAACTTTGGGGGATGGTCGGGCTGCTGCATGATTTCGATTACGAGAAGTATCCGAGCGCGGAGGATCATCCGTACCGGGGCAATGAAATTCTTCGCGAGCGCGGATACTCGGAGGAAGTGCGGCGCGCCATCATGTCGCACGCGGAGTATTCGGGAGTTTCGCGGATTACGGCGATGGAAAAGACGCTGTTCGCGTGCGATGAGCTGGCAGGATTCATCACGGCTTGCGCGCTGGTGAAGCCCGGAAAGTCGCTGGCGGAAGTTGAGGCCAAGTCGGTGCGGAAGAAGATGAAGGACAAGGCGTTCGCTCGCAGCGTGAATCGGGACGACGTCATCAATGGCGCTGCCGACCTCGGGCTGGATCTGGAGGAGCACATCGCTTTCTGCATCGAGGCTATGAAAGGAATCGCGGGCGAACTGGGGCTGGAGGGGACGACGGCCGATGGATCGGCTGGGAATTCCGCATGAGGAGACTTTGAGCTGGAGCCGTGACTTGTCGGGGGATGGGGGCGCTATTGCAGGGCTGCCGCTAATCTGCCGCTGGCTATCAGTTGTGCGATGCGCTCGAAATCCTTGTACATCACGCGATCCTGTTGCATGGTCGCGCATACTGCACGGATTGCGGCGTGAGCTTGCTGCAGGGGCTTCGAGGGCTTGAGGGGCGCCAGGAAGTCAATGGCTTGCGCGGCGGCCATGGCCTCGATCGCCAGCGTGTTGCGGGTATTCTCGACGACTCTCTTCAGCTTGTTGGCGGCGGTCATGCCCATTGAAACGTAGTCTTCTTTATTTCCCGACGTGGTGATGGAGTCGACCGAGGCGGGATGCGCCAGCACCTTGTTTTCGCTTACGAGCGCGGCGGCGGTGACCTGCGGCATCATGAATCCGGAATTGAGGCCGGCACCCGGAGCCAGAAATGGGGGCAGACCTTCGCTGAGCGCGGGATTGACAAGCCGCTCCAGCCGACGCTCGCTGATTCCAGCCAGAGCGCTCAAAGCAATCGCGAGGAAGTCGAGCGCGAAAGCGATGGGCTCGCCGTGAAAATTTCCTCCCGAAAGCACGTCGCCCTCGCCATCGGCTTGCTTTGGATTTTTCACGAAGACCAGAGGGTTATCGACGGCGGAGTTGATTTCTGTTTCGAATACGGCGCGGCAATGGGTGAGAGTGTCGCGCACGGCGCCATGAACCTGGGGGATGCAGCGCAGGGAGTAGGCATCCTGGACGCGGCCGCAGTCGCGATGCGACTCGCGGATTTCGCTGTTTTCGAGCAAGCGGCGCAAATTGGCAGCCGTCTTTATTTGTCCGGCGTGGGGACGCGCCTTTTGGATGCGCTCGTCATAGGCGACGTCGGTTCCCTTGAGCGCATCGCAAGACATGGCGCTGATTACATCGGCGGAATTGACGAGCGTTTCGGCGGCAAGTTGCATCAGCGTCCCGACGGCGAGCATGGCTTGTGTCCCGTTGATCAGGGACACGGCCTCTTTCGCTTCGAGCACGATCGGCTTGATCTGGGCTCGCTTGAGCGCTTCGGCGCTGGGAATTTGCGCACCCTTTTCGTCGAAGCATTCGCCTTCGCCGATGAGCGCGAGCGCGAGATGAGCCAGGGGCGCGAGGTCTCCGCTGGCGCCGACACTTCCCTGGGAGGGGACAAACGGAGTTACGCCGCGGTTCAACATTTCACAGATCGTGTCGATGGCGATGGCGCGCACGCCGGAATTGCCCTTGGAGAGGGAATTGGCGCGCAACAGCATCATGGCGCGTGTGTCGGCGATGGCCAGCGGTTCGCCGACTCCTACGGCGTGGGAGCGGATCAGGTTCAGCTGCAATTCGCGGATCTGGTCGCCGGCAATGCGAACATCGCTCAATTTGCCAACGCCGGTGGTGATCGCGTAGGAGAGCTGGTTGTTGGCGACCAGCGTGTCGACGACGGCGCGAGCGCGGTTGACGGCTTCGCGGGCGTCGGGCGCGAGAAGCACTGGGCGTTTGTCGACGGCGACTTCGCGCACCGCTTCCAGAGTCAGATCGTTTCCGTTGATGTGCAGAGCTTGCAAGAGCGCTCC
>JBEKOW010000088.1:0-14358 GCA_049521375.1 Terriglobales bacterium | reverse complement strand
GTCCCCGGTAGCCCCGCCGATAACGCAGGCCTGCAGAGTGGAGACGTCATCATGGAGGTCAACCGTCAGCCCGTGAAGTCCGCCGCCGACGTAGCCCACGCGTTATCTAGCGTCCCCGCCGGTCAGGACGCACTCGTGCTCGTGTGGTCCAACGGAGGCAGCACCTTCCGCGTTTTGCATCCTTCCGAAGGCTAAGTGGTTCCCTCCGCCAAGGAAGAGTGCAACAGCGCTGCGTTTCGCCCGAGTTGAAGCGGGTGGAACGCAGCGCTTTTTTACATTCTCTTCTCTATCAATCCGAGGTCATCCTGAGCGCAGCGGGAACCTCACGAAGTGAGGATCCAGCGGAGTCGAAGGATCCCTTCCCTTCGCAACAAGTTCCACGACCTATCGACACGAGCGACGCCGACATTATCGAAGCTGTGATGGTTAGCGCGCGTTCCCCTTGCCCCGACCCCAAGCCAGGCTTGCCCATACCAGAAGCGCCGCCCCTAACAAGGCCGCCACCGCAGCCTCCACTCGTTGATTCATGGCGAGTCTCCTTCCACCTCTCGCGGCAATCGCGATCACTTCTGTCAGAGATATCGCGATCGGATGCATCCAGCCATACAGTGCATCCGGTATGGGAAAAAAGAGTGTCAGCTCACGGATTTCATCACCCATGCCTTGCAAGGTTGGGCGGCGCCCCGCGCCCTGACGCTTTTTATTCTTGACAATAAGCAGTAACTTATATAATGTACCACTTATGTCAGCAACGCAGCATCTCGATGCCGCCTTTTCTGCTGTGGCTGATCCAACCCGTCGCGCAATCCTCGCCCGTCTCGCCCAGGGCGAAGCGACGGTGATGGAACTGGCGAAGCCCTTCGAGATGACGCAGCCGGCCATCTCTCAACACCTGAAAGTGCTCGAAGAGGCAGGGCTTGTTGTACTTCGTGTGGATGGCGCCAGGCGTCCCCGTCGTCTCGCAAAAGCCGGTATTGATGCCATGGACCACTGGCTCGCAATGTTGAGGAAAGCGCTCGAGAAAAACTACAACCGCCTGGACGAGGTTCTGGCGGCCATGGAACAGCCCGAAAATCAAAAGAAGATCAAAAGAGGAGAAAAACGATGAGCAAGTTGACTCTGAAGACTGAAGGCAACACCCACGTGCTTGTGACCCGGCGATTCGCCGCCCCTCCCGAAGCAGTTTACCGCGCCCATACCGATGCGAAACTGATCCAGCAATGGCTGCTCGGTCCCGAAGGTTGGACAATGCCCGTCTGCATCAACGACGCGAGGCCGGGCGGCAAGATCCGTTATGAGTGGACCAACGGCAAGGGCCGTGGTTTTCACATCACAGGTGAATACCTTGAACTTGAGCCCTACGTCCGGATCGTTCACATCGAGCGCATGCACCTGCCGGATCCTACCCCCGACAACCACGTTGAGACGAGGTTCGACTCGGACGGCACAGGCACATTAATGACCATGCGCATGACGCTGCCCGATGCCCAGACACGCGCAACCATGCTCGCCTCCGGAATGGAACGCGGCATGGAAGCAAGCTATGTCCGGCTGGAAGGGATGATCGAGGTCGCCGCTGAAAACTGATGCACGCCAGGAGAATACCCATGACGAACGTAGCAATTGCCAACTCGGCGGCGATTTCGATTAGGGCGGCACATCTCGCCATAGCCGCGACCGTTTCCTATCAAATCCTGCTCATCGCGCTACTTTTTCTGAGACCGGATCTGGCCCCTTCCTGGCACACCATCAGCGAATGGGCGATAGGACCTTATGGCTGGATCATGTCACTTGCGTTTCTCATTTCGGCAATGAGCTACGCGGCGTTATTCGTGATGCTGAAACCGCAGCTGCATGGCAGCCTGGGCCGCATTGGACTTGGAATACTCCTGGTCTGCGTCATTGGGGCTGCGGGAGTGGGAATATGCACGACGGACCCCATGCCGCTGCACTCTCCGCTATCCACCAGAGGCACGCTTCACGTGATTTTCGGAACAGGTCAATTGGCGCTCCTTCCATTCGCCGCGCTGCTCATCAACTTCAACCTGGCTCGCCAGCAGGCATGGAGGTCGGCGCGGCGCGTTCTCCTTTGGACCTCTTCTCTGCCGTTGTTCGGTTTTTTGAGCTTTGCAGTTTACTCGGCTCTTTTTGTGTTTCCCTTGGGACCCCAAGCTTACGGCCCCGGCGTTCACATCGGCTGGCCCCCGCGATTCACATTTCTTACGTATATGCTGTGGGTCGTGATCTTAGCTCGGAAGGCAACCGCGTGCAGCCGCATAGCGTCTACGGAAATTCAGACGCAAGGGTGAAATGACCATGGCCAAAACCAGTTTCACGACCGTGGATGAGTACATTTCCGCGCAACCCGAAACCGCACAGGTCGCGCTACAGCTCTTGCGAAACACCATCCGCAAAGCGCTGCCCGCAGCCCAGGAGGTGATCTCCTACAAGATCCCTGCTTACAAACTTCATGGGAGAATACTGCTGTACTTCGCCGGCTGGAAACATCACTACTCGTTATACCCGGCGGGCGAGCGCATGATCGCGGCATTCCAGGACCAACTCGCATCCTGCAAGGTCAGCAAGGGCACAATCCGTTTTCCGCTTTCCGAGCCGGTTCCCGTGAAGTTGATCGCACGCATCGCGAAGTTCCGCGCGAAGGAGGCGATCCAGAACGAGCAGCTTTGACAGAGAACCGGGTCTTACCTCTTCCCCAGTTTCCGGGCTATCTCTTCCACGATCTTCGGGCGAAGATCGGCCAAAACTCGATCGACGATGCTGGCAATGTCCGCGTCTTCGGAGATCGGCGAGTTCTCTGCCGCCGCCGCGGCCGCCATCGCCTTCGGAATTTCCTGCGAGGCAAGCACCTGCTTGGCCATGTTTGCCATCCCGTCACTGTCCCCCGGTGTGTTCGTTGAGGTCGCGTCCGCGACCGGAGCGCATTCGATTTCCCCCGAAGGCTTGCCCGCAAACGTGCGGAACATTTCCGCCTCCAGCGACATCGCCGCTTCTTGTGGAGTCAGCCCGACCGCCTCGGCCGCCCAACGCGACACAACCGCGTCGTCGGTCCCGAAGTTCGAGCCTCCAGCTTGTTCGGTTGCATGCGCGGTCGCAGGCGTCAGCAGACGCAACGCCGCCGCTAACTCCTCATCGCTCGGCGTCGCTGCCCCCACACTCGACGCGAACATTGGCTCGTCGTTCCGGTCGACAGGCGCAATTTCATCCGGGAACTGTCCCGCATTCACGACCACGTGCGCTTGCGCTTCGACGCGGCCGGCTTCCGCGACCGTTGCCCCTTCGTTTCCGGGCTCGTCCTGCTTGCCCGCATTCTCGGTTTCGTTCCATCCCGTCGCGGAGGTTTCCACCATCCCCTCGGTCATCCCCAACATGGGAGCCACCACCAGCATCTGTGGATGCTCCACGCTTCCGGCTCCCTGCTCCAAACTCCGGCCATCCCCCGCCAGTGCTCCCGTCGATTCCGCGATCGATGCGCTTGGCTCAGCCTCGGCTCCCGATTGATCCAGTTGGGCGGCCACCGCGCTTAAAGCGTCCAGCTCTTCCTGCGTGATCCCGTGCGGCAGGTCCGCGACCGCCTCCGGAGTCGGCGTTTGCTCCAGCTGCGCATGCACACCGGTCACCGCCGGCTCTGCCGGTCCGCCACCTTCTTGTGCGTCATGAGTCGGCTCGGGAGAGGTCTCATCCAGTTTCGCCGCCACCGCGCTCAGCGCGCTCAATTCTTCGTGGCTGACGCCTGCCGGTACCTCGACCGCGAGTTCGGCGACTGCTTTGCTGCCAGCCTTACGGAAGTCGCGGAAACCGGATGCGCCTTCATCCGCCGCCGGTTCCTGTTGTTCCGTTTTCTTTTTCCCCGCCGAACGGACACCATTCTTGCGCCCGCTCTCGCCGTCAGCGTTCGCTTCCTCCGCTTTGCCTGATTCTTCACCCGCCTCGGCCACGGCCGCGGTCGGAGCGCAGAAGCCCGCCCGTTGGGACTCGGGCACGAGCAGCGTTTCCAGATGGCCCAGCGCGGCCAGCAACTCGCTCGCTTCAAAAGGTTTTACGATGTGGGCGTCTGCCCTCACCCGGCGCGCTTCCTGCGGTTTGAAGGGCTCCAGCTTTCCGACGGATAGAAGGATGGGAATGTGAGCCGTCTCCGCGGCATCCTTCAGTCGCTGGCACACTTCCAGCCCGCTATAGCCGGGCATGTAGACATCGAGAATGATGAGGTCCGGTTGGGATTCGGCGACCCGCTTCAGAGCCGCGGATCCGTTATTGACGGTTAGAACGTCATACCCGGCATCGGCCAGGATCTTTCGCCCCATATTTTGGGCGGTCACGCTATCGTCGGCCAGTAATATTTTTCGCGCCAAGCGTCGTCCTTCGCTACCAAGAAAAGGAGAGATAACGCGAAACTATCTTGTCCTCTATCCTAAGTCAACGATTCGTAAGCTCATGGCCGATTGCGGCAAAAACCGAAGTCCATGTACCCCGGAAAATCCTGCACTTCGGAGGAGCGCGCCTTCTCCGCGTGGGAAGGCCGACAATAGCTCGCCCCGGATCGTATGCTCGAGAGCTAGATCCTGCAATGAGCAGTTGGGACAAATTAGTTATTGGTTCCCGCCCCGGAGGGGCGGCCGGCAATAGCCCGACGCTTCAGCGCCGGGAAAAGCGCCCACCCTGATTCAAGTCCCGGAGGGACGGCTGAGTTCTTCCCCACCCGCTGCGGTAACTTTCTTACCTTGTGCGACGGGCCTCAAGCTGCTGAGGTCGGCCTATCAGACCTTCCCTAGAACGGGTTCAGCTTGCTGATCCCCTTCTTCTTTTTCTTCTTGCTCGAGGAAATATCCGCCATCTCCTCTTTCTGCGATGTGCTCGATGAGCTTGCAGCCGGCGTCCCGCCCGCATTCTCCAGTTGATTGCTTTGCTGCAGCGGAGGCAGCGCCGCCGTATCCTCCGCGGGCACGTTGGGTTTCAGCTCATTGGGATCGGCCGCAGCAGTATCGGTCGCTGCCACCTGATCCGGCGGAGCCACCGTATCTCCCGCCGCCGTCGGATGATCCGACCGCGGCGCTTCCTGGTTCGGCACAATCTTGCTACTGTCCACCACGGTCGCGCTTAATTTGCCATCCCCTCCGCCGCCGTTCGCCGCAATGTTCAGATTCCTGATGACACCGGTCGCCGTCACCGGCTCCGGGTCGACCATCGTGGGATCTCCCATGTGCGCCGACTTGCTCACATCCGGTCCTTTTTGGAAAGTACCCAGGCTCTTCGCCACCAGACTGGCCTGCAGCCGGCTGGCCTCTTCCTTTTTATTCTGTTCCAGCATCTTTCGCGTCGGCCGCGGCACTGGCTGGTGCATCGCCTCCAGCCGATCCTTGGCGTCGACCGCCCGATCCATTGCCGGGTAGCGCGTGATGATGCGGCCATAGGAGTCCGCCGCTTCCTTGGTCAACTCGTCGATAATTTTGCTCTTCGCGACCTCGCCCGTCCGCGGGTTCTTGCGCACCATTTCAATCTCGGCTTCATAGGCTCGCCCCAGCAGAAACAGCGCCTGGTCCGCTCCGCTATACAGCGGATACCGCTCCACCAGCGTCTTCAACCGCGCAATCGACGCCGGATACGCCATCCGCAGATAGTAGAACTGGCCGATGTTGAATTCGCGCTGCGCCAGCACTTCCTGCACCTCGCGCAGCCGTTGCCTCGCTTGCGGCACCAGTTTGCTGTCCGGGTACTCCTGAATCAGCGCCCGGTATTCTTCTTCCGCTCGCTCCGCGTGTGTGTAATCCCGGTCCGGCTTCTCCATTTCCTGGTAATGGATGTTAGCGACTTTCAGCTGCGCTTCCGCCGCCTCCGGCATGTTGGGGAAAAAGGTCTTGAAGTCCTTGTACTCGATTTCGGCCTGCTGCATCGCCGTCGTGCCGCCCTCGGCATACCAGGAATCGGCCACCGCCAGTTTGGCGCGCGCAATGTACTCCGAATCCGGATAGGTGTTGATCAGCGTCTGCAGCGTCATGCGCGCCACATCGAAGCGGTTATGCTTCATCGCATCCATCGAGCGGTCGAAAAGTACCTTGTCCGGCTGTTTCGAGCCGACGTTCGCCAGCGGATTCGCCGATTTCTTGTTAGTGCAGCCCAGCAGGAAAGCGAGGCCGAACAATGCGATTCCCAACATCAACTTACGTAGCATAAGAACCTCAACACCTTAGTTTTCACCACAGAGTCACAGAGAAAATTCTGTGTCCATGTGTCTCCGTGGTGAATAGTTCTCTTCTATTACCTATCTCTCGCTCGAAGCTCGGGGCTCGTTGGCTAGTAGCTAGAAACTAGTGGCTAGAAGTTATACCTTCATCAAACTCGCACTCCGCGCCGCCTCCAGCAGTACCGCTGCATTCGCCTTCGCGTCGCCCTTCCCAAACACCGCGCTGCCGGCTACCAGAACTTCCGCCCCGGCCCGGACTACCTCCGCCACCGTCTCCATCGCCACGCCGCCGTCGACCTCGATCCGGTATCCGTACCCTTGCTCGGCGCGAATCTCGGCCAGTTTCCTGATTTTCTTCAGCGTCTCGGGAATAAACTTTTGCCCCCCGAAGCCAGGGTTCACGCTCATCACCAGAACATAATCCACGATATCGAGCACTTCGCTCAGCGTATCCACCGGAGTCGCCGGATTGATCACCACTCCCGGCCGGCAGCCGTGGCTTTTGATCAGGGTTAGCGTCCGGTTCAGATGCCGGCACGCCTCCTGGTGCACGGAAATCCAGTCCGCCCCCGCTTCCGCGAAGTCTCCAATATATTGGTCGGGATTCTCTATCATCAGATGACAATCCAGCGGCAGCCGGGTTGCCTTGCGCAGCGATTTCACTACCGGCGGCCCGATCGTCAGATTGGGCACAAAATGCCCGTCCATGATGTCTACATGGATCACGCTCGCGCCGCCCGCCGCCGCCTGTTCCACGGCGTCTGACAGGTGCGCGAAATCGGCCGACAGTATCGAAGGTGCTAATTCGATCAAACTGAGTGTCCGGAATTGAGGGTCTGAATCTAGAGAAACCTTCCGAAATTCTAGCACGTGCGGAGGCCGTGCCCACGACCGCGAATGAAAGGATGCCTTCTCCTTCCATTTCCTTCACCTCCAATTACCAGCATTGTTCTTTAGTGCTCCGTTTAGGTACCTTCGCACACCCCTCTGTGACGCGCGTCCTAATCTCGCCCGCCACCTGTGCCGATAATCATGGTGAGTCCGGGCGATCCGCAAGAAAACGCTGGGTATTTCTTGACTTCAATCGGGATGCCCCACGGTAGCCCCCGGACCTCACTGACCTCCTATGGCCCTCACCACCAAATTCGCCCCTAGTTCCAACGCGGTACCCCTCGATCGTCGCCTGAGTCCTCGTTACACCGTTCAGATCCCCATCGACCTCCGCAAGGAAGACACTGCGGGTCTTCTGCGTCTGGAAACGACCGATCTCAGTCGTGGCGGGTGCTATGTGCATCTGGCCAAAACACTGGTTCTGGGAACCTACGTCCAAGCCACTCTTTGGCTTGATAGTTGCCCTGTCTGCGTCCGCGGACGCGTGGTCACCTGCCACCCTCAATTCGGCAACGGCATCATGTTTCTCGACTTCAAGGATAACGCCGAGGAACTCTTGAAGCGTTATCTCGAAGCGATCGCTCTTTAACCCCAATCTCTCACCCCGACCGGAGCGAAGCGAAGTGGAGGGACCCTGTGTTTCCTGCCGGCACCATCCGCCGCCCTTCACACATCTTTTCCCATGCGCACGATCGGCAAGCTCAACCCTTCCCCCAGCGGAGCCTCGACCGACTCCAATTCCACATATCCCTTGGCCCGATAGAAAGGAACGCCCGTTAGCGTAGCTCCCATCTCCAGGCGATGAAAACCGTGGGCGATCGCCGCCGCCTCGCACGCCTCCAGAATCATCCCTCCAATTCCCCGCCGCGCCCAATCTGGATGCACAAAAAACGCCCGGATTTTTGCCGCGTCCGTCGCCGGATCGAGCACTGCGTCCTCACGCCCCTCCCACTGATCGCCGCCATATAAAGTCTTTCTACGGCTCCATCCTCCGCAGCCCACGATGATCGGCGCCGCCTTTTCCGTGACATCTTTTTCGCCCGCCACCGCCTCCGCCACAAAATAACTGCCGTCGACGATAAGTTGCGTATCCACTCCATACACCGCCTGCAGCGCTCGCTTCAGTTGTGCGGCAGAATAGTCGCCCGCCTGCAGTCCTAGCACCGACGCTTCAATCAGCCGCCGCAGCTCCCCGATATCCCGCTCCTCCGCCAATCGAATTGCAATCATCAACTTATAAGTTCCATCCGCGTTTATCCGTTAGTGTTACCGGTTTGAATGACCTTCGGAATCTACGCGTAAGGACGCAAACATATTACGCTGGGACGTAGCTTTGGAGTTGCGCTCAATGGCCGCTGAACGAAGTAAGGATTCCCCTGTCTCCGCAGGCCTGCAAACGGCCATCGCCGACATACAAGCCTCGCATGGCCTCTTGCTTTCCGATGAGCTGGATCCCCGCGTATTAACCGAGTTTCGCGACGTCTTGAACCGGGTTCGTAACGTGGCCTGGGCCGCCCAGCAATCGGTGGCCGCCAGGATTTCCGGAGAGGATCCCAGCGCCGTCGGCTCCCTGCTGGCCGCCGAGCGTATTCGCGCCGCCTACCAACTCTGCCGGCTCATCCAGGAAGATTTGACGAAAAATGAAATCGACTTTCAGAAAGGCCAGCTCTCCGAACTCTACGCCGTAACGAAAGAACTGGCGAAGCAGCTAAAAAGTCGCGTGTGAGAAAGTGGTCCTTTGCGAGATCCACTTCTGCAATCTAACTTCTGACTTCTGACTTTGCACTCCCGCACTCCGCACAAGGACACACTTCCCTCAAATACGCCCACGAATAAAGTCCCAGATCGTGATTGTCGTTCCACGAAAACTTCAGCGCGTACTTCCCCACCGCGTCGGCCGCCAGCGCCTTAACCGCCGGTTTGAACATCGGCAGCGCCCCCGGAGCAAGCTTCTCCGGTTCGCCCGCCTTGCGCCCCGCCTTCGTACGCTCGTCCTCGCAAAGTGCACAGGGACAAGCGTCTCGCAAAAACTTAAACGTGTACGCCGAGCGGTGCCCGTCTTTCCAGTCGATTTCCATGCCCGCGCCCGTGCTCAGGTGCACCTTCACCATCTTCGGATCGTTCCCCGCCCGCGGAGTCGCGTCCACCGTAACCATAAGATCAGTATCGCACGTCCAGTACCCTCCAGCACCCGCGCCAGGACCTAAGTGTGGTGAGTTCAGAATTCGTTGATCGGTAGCAGACTCGGGACTCGCTACTCGAGATTCGCTACTCGCGCTGAGTGGAAACCCTCGCCCTTCTTCTCGACACGATTTTCCGTTACCAATTACCATTTCAACAAGATCGGCAATGCCCTTCTCCGATTCCATCATCCTTAGCCACATCGAGCGCCAGCCCAAACAGACGGCCAGCCACAAGCAATTGCTCCGCGAACTCGGCGCCCGCGGAGCCGAAGCCCGCCGCGAGTTGACCAGTCGAATCCTTGCTCTGGTCCGAAAAGGCCAACTGGCCGAGATCGACCAGGGACGCTATTCCATCCCGCGCGCGAAAACCGGCCGCAACACTTTCGTCGGACGCCTCAGCATGCATCGCGACGGCTACGGCTTCGTAACGCCCGACGCCGCCTCGCTCGACCCCAACCTCAAAGCGCGCCTCGCCGGCGACGTTTTCATTCCCCCACATGTCACGGGTTCGTCCATGCACGGCGATCGCGTGCTCGTCGAAATCGTATCCTTCCGCCCGGATGGCCGCGCCGAGGGCCGCATCCTCCGCTCGGTCGTGCGCGCGCATCCGACCGTAGTCGGCATCTTCCACTACGATCGCGGCCGCAACTACGTAAAACCCATCGACGACAAAGTAACCCAGGAAATCATCATCCCCCCCGGCCTGGAGATTCCACAGTCGTCCGTGACTCCTCTGTCCTCCGTGGTTGAGAATCCTTCAACGAATGCTAAGAAGTCGCAAAAGAAAGAGTCCGTGGATCGCGTAATCGGGGAACAGGCTGCAGTCCACACGAGCTGGCAGGATCTCGAAGGCCTGGTAGTCGACGTCGAAATCACCGACTGGCCCAGCGCCACCCAAAACCCGCGCGGGCGAGTCATCGAAATCCTCGGCGAAGAAGACGATTTCGGTGTCGATGTCGAAATCATGATCCGCAAATTCCACCTCCCGCACCGCTTCCCGCCCGAGGTCATCGAACAAGCCCAGGCGATTGCGTCAGAAATCGCGCCCGAAAACCTGCACCGCCGTCGCGACTACCGCGATCTCCCCATCGTCACCATCGACGGAGAGACCGCCCGCGACTTCGACGACGCCGTCCACGTTCGCCAACTCGAGAACGGCAACTACGAATTGCAGGTCCACATCGCCGACGTAGCCCACTACGTCACGCCCGATTCGCCCCTCGATCAGGAAGCCCGTCTGCGCGGCACCAGCGTCTATTTTCCCGACCGCGCCGTCCCTATGCTCCCTCTCGAACTCTCCACTGACATCTGCAGCCTCCGCCCCCACGAAGACCGCCTCGTACTCTCCTGCACCATGGAGATCGACCACCGTGGCGAAATCGCCGGCTACGAAATCAACGAAGGCGTGATCCGCTCCGCCGAGCGCATGACCTACACCTCCGTGAACGCCGTTATCGAAGGCGATGCCGAGGCCCGCAGCCGCTATGCCGCGCAGATCGCCCACTTCGAGCGCATGCGCGATCTGGCAATGATCCTCAACCGCAAACGCGAGCGCCGCGGCTCCATCGATTTCGATCTACCCGAGCCCGTCATCGAGTTCGACGAATTCGGCCTGATGAAAAGCATCACCCGCTCCGAGCGCAACATCGCCCATCGCCTGATCGAGGAATTCATGCTCTCGGCCAACGAGTGTGTAGCCCACTATCTCGAAAATAAACGCATCGCCTCGCTCTACCGCATCCACGAAAAGCCCGACGCCAAGCGCGTTTACGACTTCGAAGTGATCGCTGCAACCTTCGGCTACTCGCTGGGAGTAGGCGCCCTTCCCATTCAGCGCGTCCAGCTCAAAGCCGACCGCCGCGACGCGCGCGGCACCGGCAAGCGCACGCGTGAGATCGAAGTCCCGAAAGATGTCCACATCACCCCGCGCATGTATCAGAAACTGGCCGAGAAAATCGCCGGCAAGCCCGAAGAAAGAATTCTAAGTTTCCTGATGCTGCGTTCCCTGAAGCAAGCGCGCTATTCCGAAGAAAATCGCGGACACTTCGCCCTCGCCGCGACCACCTACACGCACTTCACCTCGCCCATCCGCCGCTATCCTGACCTGATCGTCCACCGCATCCTGAAACAAGTCCTGCGCGATTCGGCGGAGAAAACAGACGGAGAGATCCCAATAGGCACGTCGCAAGGTAGCGCGGGCGACCTCGACCGTAGCGCCGGCGACTCGCCGGCGGTCGCGGGGGCGTCTCGCCCCCGCCAAGATGCAGATGAAGGTGAAGAGAAACACTCAACCACAGGAGACCCGCGGGCGTTCCGCCCGCAATCGGGCCGGCGGGGCGCCAGCGCTACCCCCTCCCCGTGGTCCAAGCGCCGCGACCACGACGCCCATCAGCAAGCGCTCGAACCCCTGGGCGGCCCCATCGCCGTCGACGAACTCCACTCCATCGCCGAAGAATCCAGCCATGCCGAGCGCCGAGCCGCCGACGCCGAACGCGAGCTCATGGAATGGAAAAAAGTGAAATTCATGGAGCCCCGCATCGGCGAGGACTTCGACGGCCTCATCACCAGCGTCACCAAGTATGGATTCTTCGTCGAACTCACCGACCTGTTCGTAGAGGGCCTGGTGCCGCTCAACACGCTAGCCGGAGACTATTTCACCTATCACGAAAACACGCGCCAGATCATCGGCCAGCGCTCCCGCAAAACCTACAGCCTGGGCGACCGTATCCGCGTATTGCTCGACCGCATCGATCCGGTAGAAAAGAAAATTCAATTCGCGGTGATCGAAGAACAGCCGCAGAGATCCCCAAAGCGTCGACGAAAGTAAGCGACCGGGAGATTTCAGCTCTTGTGCCAACGTGGTTGCTCTGGCAAGCTGATTACTTAACAATCTGAGCGAAGGTTTTCGAGACACTACTGTCGTAATTCGTATCGCCCGGGTATGTGGCTGAAATATGGTGTGCACCCGCCGAAAGACTCGTCGTGGAAAAACTCGCTTCTCCCGCGACCAGTGGAGCGGTCCCCAGGGTGGTATTCGAATCCTTAAAAGTAACGATCTCGCTATCCGGTGGAGCGCCCGCAATCGAACTGGCAGTTGCGGTGAAAGTTACCGACTGCCCAACCTGCGATGGACTGAGTGACGACGACACCGCGACCCCGATAATTGGCGTGAGAATCAGAGCGACGCCCCCAGCTTTCTCGACGGCGATCTGGCCGGCATCGTTGATTCCAACCGCTGCCCAATTCTGTCCTTTGTTCTTACACAACGTGTTTACATTCACCATGCCCTGGGTCGGACTCCAGAGAAAAACGAAGCCCTCATGTGGAAACGGCCGAGAATTTCCCACCACGACTCCGCGATTATTAATGGCGCGAGCGTTACTCGACGTGGTACCCGGAAGCACGCCAAGGTCCTCCACTCCACCGGCTTGCGTCCATACAGCAGCGTGTCCCACGCCATCTGTCTGCCCTATGACCTGACCTAGATCGTTAATCCCATACGCCGCAAAATCACCTCCGCCGATTGCCTGCATGCCCATGCTTTGGGTCCACAACCAGCTCTGGTCGTAACCTGCGCTGATTCCCGCGACCTGTGTCGAGTCGTTGATGCCAACTCCCCAACTTTCGATGCCATCGATGGTTCCGAGATCCTGCAGTGTGGGATTCTGCGGCGTCCAAAGGAAAGCGTGGAGATATACCTTTGACGGATCGACGTAGTAAACTCCCGTCACTTGGTCGAGATTGTTGAGCCCCTGAACACCCGTCACATCTCCCAAGTTTTGAAAACCACCAGAAGGCGTCCACAAGAAGGCGCCCACACTGGGCGACCATCCGGCCACATGCCCCAGGTCATTGATGTAGCCTGCGCCGCACTCAACACCCAGATCCTGCATACCGGCGCCCCGCGTCCACAAGAACGTGTGTGAAGTTTCGTCTGCCTCTGGGGAACACCCGGTTGCTTGGCCCGCGCTGTTGATTCCGGTAATAATATCCGGGAATTTCGCGGTTGCCTTTCCCCCGAGCGTGGGCAACGTCGTAATCTTGTAGACCTGTCCCTCGCACAAAGGCAAAAAAAACAGGAAAAACAGGGTTAATATCTGATGGCAGAATAACCTGTGCTTCATCGGAGGCCTCCAAGCGAATCCGGAGAAAGAAAGGAAATGGGGAGGGGTGAACGGGATACAGCGATCCACATAAGATCACATCCCCTGCTCGTGACGTATTATGCTGTTCCTTTGAAGGCCTGTCAACGGCATTCGCGACCGCGAATCACGCCAGAGGGCGACACTCAAGATCGCGCCGGGGGTAAGAGTGGGGATGACGTAGCAACCGGGCCGGGACGCGTCTGTTACCTGTTAAAATTGTGGCTTTTACAACTCTTGGCCCCGCCTGGGATGTCAGCCTCATGTCCATTGATACAAGCGGCAGCAGATCAGAATCCAGTTCACCTAACCCCACTCCACGCACCCGCGTAGTCCGCGAACCGCAGCGCGCAGTGTATGACCGCGCCGCCATCAACCAGATCCTCGACGAAGGTTTCCTTTGCCACGTAGGTTTCGTAGCCAGTTCCGATGCCCAGCCCTACGTGATCCCGACCTCTTACGGGCGCGCTGGAGACGTGCTCTACATTCACGGTTCCGCCGCCAGCAGAATGCTCCGCAATCTCGATCAGGGCGTGCCGGTCTGCCTCACCGTCACACTCCTCGACGGGCTCGTCCTCGCCCGCTCCATTTTCAATCACTCCATGAACTACCGCTCCGTCGTGATTCTCGGCACCGCGATGCTGGTCAGCGATCCAGCAGAAAAACTCGCCGCCTTGCGCTCCCTGAGCGAACACATCCTCCCCCATCGCTGGGATGACGTCCGCCCGCCGAACGAAAAAGAATTGAAAGCAACCTCGGTCCTCAAACTTCCGATCGATGAATTTTCCGCAAAAGTGCGGGTAGGTCCGCCCATCGATGATGAAGACGACTATTCCTTCCCGACCTGGGCCGGTGTAATTCCGCTTGAAACTGCAGTAGGTAAGCCAGTCCGCGACGACCGCTGCGAAAAAGACTTCCCCGAGTACATGAAGAATTATTCGCG
>JBEKOW010000087.1:0-16212 GCA_049521375.1 Terriglobales bacterium | reverse complement strand
GAGATTTCGATCGACATCGAGCGCCTGGTGGTGGTGAACCTGGGGCTGACGGCAGTGTCTCTGTTCGGAGTAGTGATTGCGATATTCATGGGGATCGGGCTGGTCTCCAAGGAGATCGAAAAGAAGACCTTATACACGGTATTGTCACGTCCGGTGCGCCGCTGGGAGTTCGTGGTCGGCAAGTTCTTCGGGCTGACAGGAACACTGGTCGTGAACACATTCTTCATGGCGATCGGCGTATTTCTGGCGCTGCTTTATGTGGCCCACAAGTTTGAAAAGGCGGATACGGCGGTTTTGATCGCGCTGTACTTTATCGTGCTGGAATTTCTGATCGTATGCGCGCTGGCGCTGCTGTTCTCGTCGTTCTCGACCCCGTTGATGTCGTCGGTGTTTACGTTCGCGCTGTTCCTGATCGGAAGTCTGGCCGACGATCTGCGCGGGTTCGCGCGCATGACGCATGGACTGACGGGCGCGCTGGCGACCGGAGTGGCCTATCTGGTGCCGAATTTTTCGGCATTCAACATCATCAACCAGGCGGCGCACGGAGACCCGGTGCCCGGACGGCTGATTGCCTATAACACCGCGTACGCGCTGCTCTATTCCGCGATGACGATCTCGGGAGCGGTGCTGATCTTCCAGCGCCGGAACCTGAAATGACGAGCGCGCGGCGGGTTAACATGGTCGCGACGATTGTCTTGCTCATTTCGCTGGCGGGCGGAGTGGTCACGCTTCATGCCATCGACCAGATGGCACTGGTGTCGCCGGCACAGCAGGCGCTCTATATCCGGTCGACGACGGTGCTGCGGCGCATGTGCCTCGGCTACACGGGATTGCTGGCCGATATTTACTGGACGCGGGCGGTGCAGTATTTCGGCTTCCAGCATTTCAAGGGTTCTGGGGACTTCCGCCTGCTGGCGCCTTTGCTGCAGGTCACCACCGAGCTTGATCCGCACATGCTTCCTCCCTACCAGTTTGGCGCAAATTTCCTGGGACCAAAACCGCCGAATGGCGCGGGGTTGCCGGGGGACGCGATGAACCTGCTGCGGTTCGGGATCGAGCACAATCCCGACCAGTGGCGGCTTTACTACAACCTCGGATTTTTGTACTTCACGGAATTCAAGGACTACGCGAAAGCCGCGGACGCGTTCGAGCGCGGAGCGAAGCTCCCGTTCGCATGTTGTGGTACACGACGTACCAGAGCACGAAAGAGGCTGCGATCAAGGAAAATGCGGTCGACCATTTGCGGGCTCTGCAGGTCGATGAAGAGGTCACGCAACTGGAAGGCGTGGTCGAGAAGTATCGCCAGCAGATGGGGCACCTCCCTTTGAGCATAGGCGATCTGGAGCGCGCCGGTTTTATCCGCGGCACGCCGGAGGATCCGAACGGGCATCCCTACAAGCTGATGCCGGATGGGCGCATCGAAGTGCAGGATCCGCAGAGCATTTTCTTTATCACAAAAGGGTTGCCGCCGGGCATGGCTTCTCCTACGCCCGCAACGGTGGCGGCAAAATCCCAACCTAAATCATAAGGGATGCGCTCTCAGGGGGAACTTTGCCCGCTGGCGGAGCGAACCGTCCCCCCCACACGCCGCCATCGGGATTTGTTAGGATTTCGCCGTGTCTTCCGTTTTCCTGCCACAACTTCGGGCAGCGCTGCGCGACTGGTGGCGTGAGCAGACAAGCTCGAAGGGGGTGGCTGGCGCCGCATTTCTTCTTGTGCGCGAGCTGTGGGGGTTTGCGCTGGAGTCGACTCCCGCGCAACGCCGGCAACGCTATGGCGATATGGATTTCGACTGGGAGCAGCATGTCAATACGACCAGCGGCGCGGTAAGCTGGCGAACCCGGCTCCTGGGCATATTTCATTCTCCGTATCAGCCGACCGATCCGGCCTTGTTTCGGGAGATGATGGCCGCTCTCCCGATCGACTTCCGGGAATTCACTTTCATTGATATCGGGTCGGGTAAGGGGCGCACCCTGCTGCTGGCGTCGGAGTACCCATTCCGGCGGATCGTCGGCGTGGAATTGCTGATCGAGCTCCACTCAGCGGCCGAAGAGAACGTGGCGCAACACCGGCTCCGGCTCGGTACCGTAACTGGGGGGCAGGAAGCGCAGGTCATCGAAGCGTTGTGCATAGACGCGCGCGAATTTGTTTTTCCCGAGACTCCGCTGGTGGTCTACCTGTTCAATCCGCTTACCGAAGCGGGTTTGCGCCAAGTCCTGCATAACCTCGAACAATCCTGCAGGCGCAACCCGAGATCGGTTTGGATTGTCTACCACAATCCCGTGCTGGAGACCGTGCTGTGCCAAAAGCCGACCACCATGAAAGAATTGGCCGGGCCGGAGTATTCGGTGTTCCGAATGAACGCCGACGCGGCCTAGCTAGCTTTAAAGCGGTGCTCCGGGAAGGCGCGGCAGGCCTTTCCGCGAATGCAGGTATCATTCTGAATGGGGATTATGCGACGCATCTGGTTAATCTCGCTTCTTCTGCTCCAAATAGGAACCCGGCCGGGCGTTGCCGAGGACAAGCCCACCAGCCTTTCCGACGCGCGCGCGGCCGTCGAAGCCAACATGCGCACTGCGGAGGGGAAGGCGTATGACGACAAATTGGGCGCCGACTTCACTGAGAAACACCTGGCGGCCATTCGGCCCTGCAAGAAGGCCGGCGGGGACGACCTGCGAAGCTTCTGGATTCTGGCCAAGCTCAACGGCGACGGAGCGGTGAGAGAAGTCCTGTTGTATCCGAAAACCAAAGTTGGCGAGTGTTCGCGCGAAGCTCTCCTCAAGGATCGATTTCCGCCGCCCCCACACCCCGCGTATTGGGTGAGCATTTATATGAAACCGAGTAAATAGACAGCGCAGCAGTCCCCCGTTCCCCGCTCTTTACTCAGAGGGATTCATTTGGCCTTGGCCCCCGCACCTTAGCACTCGGGTAAAATCGGAGGAGAGGCTCCCTTTGTGAAGAATTGTGGTGTGGGATTTCTGGCGATTTGGGGAGTGATTTCGCTGATTTCCGCCCAGGAAGCACATCCGCAGAAATCTCGGCCGCCGGACGCGCATGCGCCCGACGCGCGCCAGATAGCGCATGCGGTCGATGAACATTACAACCACCTGCACAGCCTGGAAGCGGAGTTCACGGAAACCTTCCGGGGCGAAGGATCCGAACGGGTTGAATCGGGCACGCTCTGGCTGAAAAAGCCGCGCAAGATGCGATGGGACTACCGTTCTCCGAGAGAGAAGGTACTTGTGAGCGACGGCCGAATTGTGTGGTTTTACGTTCCGGCCGAGCGGCAGGTTCGCAAAACGGAGTTTCGCAAGCTGGACGACCTCCGTTCACCGATTGCCTTTCTCTTGGGTAAGATCAAGCTGGAGAATGAATTACGGGGGCTCTCGAAAGTCGTGGATCAGGCGCCATTAATCCCGGGTGACATAGTGCTGCGCGGTGTACCGCAAGCGATGGCTGGACAAGTGAACGAGGTACAACTGGAGATCACACCCACTAATCAAATCGTCCGGATCGTTTTGATGGACCCCGAGGGCGGGACAACGGACTTCAGATTTGCGGATTGGAAAGAAAATGTGAGCTTGAATGATAGCCAGTTCGACTTCACGCCTCCCCCGGGCGTAGAGACGGTGGACGGTGGACTGGGGCAATAAGCAGCGGCTGGCATCGATAGCTATGAGGCGGAGGGCCGGAAATCCCGGTTACTTCCGTACCACGGGGCCGTATTGGTTGCCGTAATTGCTTTGGGGACAGAATGTTACACTTGCTTCATACCCTGAAAAAAAGACGATAGAGAATGGCAGAATTCCTGGTTAAAGTTGCGGACGAGCAAGGCCACACCCTCCAGCAGGTGGAGCACGGCTTTTCCGAGGCGGAGGTCCATGACCGCTTCGCGCAGCAGGGATACCTTGTCTATTGGGTCAAGCCGCGGACGATTCTGAGCGGCGGGCGCGGGAAGTTTGGCAAGCGCGGCAAGCTCAAAGGGTCCACATTTTTGATCTTCAACCAGCAGTTCCTGACCCTGATTAAGGCCGGATTACCGATTCTGACGGCGCTTGATTTGCTGATCAAGCGGCAGCGGGATAAAGCGCTGCTGAAGCTTCTTGAAAATGTCCGGGACCGGGTAAAGGGTGGGGAACTGCTTTCGGATGCGTTTGCCGCGCAGCAGATTTTTCCCAAGATGTACACGACCACGCTGATGGCGGGTGAGAAGAGCGGCAACATGGAAGAAGTTCTTGGCCGCTACATTCAGTACCAGCGCATGGTGCAGACTTTCCGCAAGAAACTGGCAGTGTCGCTGGTGTATCCGGCGCTGCTGATTTTGGTGGTCACGGTGATGCTGGTTTTTCTGATCACCTACGTAGTACCGAAATTTGCCGACCTTTTCAATAACCTGGGAGCGACCCTCCCGGCGATTACCGTGTTCATGTTGGCCCTGGGATTGAATGCCCAGAAGTATGGCTGGATGGTGGCACTGGTCCTGGGAGTTGCCGGATTTCTGTTGTGGAGATGGAAGCAGAGTGACCGAGGGGCGGAATCGATTGACCGATTCATGCTTTCGTTGCCGCTGATCGGGGAAATCCGGATGAAATACCAGGTGGCAAATTTCGCGCGCATTCTCGCGACCCTGCTGCAAGGCGGCTTGCCGCTGGTGCCGGCTATGGAAACGGCAGGCGCATCCGTGAGCAGCCGGCAGATGCTGAACGCAATTAACGCGGCGGCAGAGCGGGTCCGCGAGGGGCAAGGACTGGCGAAGAGCCTGGAAGAACAGAAGTTGTTTCCCGACCTGGCGGTTGAGATGCTTGAGGTTGGTGAGTCGACGGGCGCGCTGCCGGCGATGCTGGGTTCAGTGGCCGAGTTCTACGAAGAAGATGTGCAGACCGCTCTCGGCGCAGCGATGGCGCTCATTGAGCCGCTGATCCTGATCGTGATGGCGGTGTTTGTGGGCGGCGTGCTGATTTCGCTGTATATGCCGATCTTTACGTTAGGCGCAAACGTGCATTAAAGGATGGGCTTTGGGCTCTCGGCTGCTAGCTTTAGCTTTGGGCTCGGGAATTTGGGTTTTGGGTTTATCGCTTTGGGCTCCGGCACTGGGTTCCGCTGCGGAATCAACCGTCCGAGAGCCTGGCGCCGAAGGCCGGGTTTTGACAGACTGGAAGAGGAATGGCGGATAAGAAGACAGCGGTAATCAACGGCAGCAAGCTGCCAGACCCGATGGTGCCGGTTCCCGACGAACTGGAGCGCGCGCGCGATATTGCGCGGCGCTATCGTTGTGAATTCATCGATCTCAGCGACTTCCAGTTGCACCACGATCTGTTCGAGAAGATCCCGGTGCACCTGATGTTCCGCTACAACTTCGTTCCGCTGTCGGAAACCGAGGACGGACGGCTGGCGATCGCCATTGCCGACCCCAGCCAGTTGATGATGATCGACGAGATCAGCCTGCTGCTGGGCAAGCGGATCGTCACCAAGGTCTCGACGCTCAAGCAGATCTCCGACATTCTCAAGAAGACCGAACAGTCCAAACGCGTGCTCGAAGACGCCAGCGAAGGCTTCACGCTGGACGTGATCCGCGAGGACGAAACCGGGAACGACGAAACCATCTCCATCGACAAGCTGACGGCGACCGCGGGCCAGGACATGAGCCCGATCATCCGCCTGGTCGACACTACGATTTTCACTGCCCTGCAGCGGCGGGCGAGCGATATTCACATCGAAACGCGAGACGACTCGGTGTACATCAAGTTCCGTATTGACGGAGTGCTGACCAACGCCATGCCGCCCATCGGCAAAGAGCATCATTCGACCATCATTTCGCGTATCAAGGTCATGAGCGAGCTCGATATTTCCGAGCGCCGCGTGCCCCAGGACGGCCGCTTCCGCGTCAAGTACAACGGGCGCGCCATCGACTTCCGCGTTTCCATCATGCCGTCGATCCATGGCGAGGACGCCGTGCTCCGCGTGCTCGATAAAGAGTCGATGAGCGAGAAGTTCAAGAAGCTTACGCTCGAAGTGGTTGGCTTTGACGAAGTGGACCTGCGCCGCTTCCGCCGCTACATCAAGGAACCGTACGGCATGGTGCTGGTGACCGGGCCGACGGGGAGCGGCAAGACGACCACTCTGTATGCGGCGGTCAACGAGATCAAGACCGATGAAGACAAGATCATCACCATTGAAGACCCGGTCGAATACCAGTTGCGCGGCATCACGCAGATTCCGGTCAACGAAAAAAAGGGCCTGACCTTCGCTCGCGGATTGCGGTCGATTTTGCGGCACGACCCGGACAAGATCATGGTGGGCGAAATCCGCGACAACGAGACGGCACAGATCGCCATCCAGTCGGCGCTTACGGGCCATTTGGTGTTTACCACCGTTCACGCCAATAACGTTGTCGACGTGCTCGGGCGCTTCCTGAACATGGGCGTCGAACCGTATAACTTTGTCTCCGCGTTGAACTGCATCCTGGCACAGCGGCTGGTGCGACTGATCTGCGACTCCTGCCGGACGGCCGTCCATTACCCGGACGACGTGCTGGAGGCAAGCGGCCTTGATCCGGCGCAGTGGGCACAGGTTCCGCTGTACGAAGGTCAGGGGTGTATCGAATGCGCGGGGACTGGGTTCCGGGGGAGGACCGCGATTCACGAACTTCTGGATTTGACCGACCGCATCCGCGAGATGATTCTGGAGAGGAAGCCCACGTCGGAGATCCGGCGAGCGGCGCGCGAGGATGGCATGCGTTTTCTGCGCGAGTCGGCGCTCGACAAGGTTCGCGCGGGGCAAACGACATTGAAGGAAATCAACAAGGTGACATTTATCGAGACGATGCGCTGACCTGCAAGGCCCAACCCAAAGGTAACCCAGCCCATCTGCGAATAGCCAAAGTAACTATGGAAGTGTCGTATCCGGCGATATCATCGATGAACAGAAACTGGAATCACAATGAGTTCCACTAAACACCTTCGGCGTCCCGTCCTGGCCTGCGAAATCGGGGCTGACCGCGTGCTGGCGGCACGCGCGGCCGACCGCGGGCGCATGGTGGAGAGTTCGGCGGCGCGTGAGCTGGCACCCGGCACAGTGGTGCCCGATCTGATGGAATCGAACCTGCGCAATGGCACCGCGCTCCGGGATGCGATTGCGAGCGCGATGGGCAGCGTGGAAGCGCGTTCCCATGATGTGATCGCGATCCTGCCGGATACGAGCGTGCGCGTCGTGCTGCTGGATTTCGAAACGCTGCCATCGGCGCCGGAAGAGGCCGAAGCGGTCGTTCGGTTCCGGCTGAAGAAGTCGCTCCCCTTCGACCCCGAAGAAGCGCGTGTTTCCTATCATTCGCACCCGAATGGCAAAGCGGTGCGGGTGGTGGCGGCGGTGGTTCTGAAGACGGTGCTGGAGGAGTATGAATCGGCGTTCCGGGACGCCGGCTACAACCCGGGAGTTGTGATGCCTTCGATGCTGGCCGCGCTTGGAGCGGCCGATGCGGAACGTCCGACCCTGGTCGTGAAAGTGGACCCGCGCACCATCAGCATCGCGATTCTGGAACAGGAACAGTTGCTGCTGTTCCGGACCCTGGAGAATGTGCGCGGCGTGACAATTACGGGAGAGCAACTGGCCGAGGAAGTTTACCCCTCGGTAGTGTTTTTCCAGGACACATACAGCCTGAACATCGAGCGCGTGTATGTGGCGGGGATCCCGGAATCGGCGAGCGCGGCGTCGGCTTTAAAAAACCAGTCGGGAGCGCAGGTCGAGGACCTGGTAACCGCATCGCAGATTGGGTCCACTACCGGCTCGGTGCCGCGGTGGCGGATGGCGGGCGTTGTAGGAGCCCTGATTTCGTAATATGCGTCTCGATATCAATCTCGCGACCCGGCCGTATGAAGATGCCCGGGAATTCTGGGTGCGCTGGGGCACGGCCATCGCCATCCTGGGCGTATTGACACTGGGCCTGATCGGCTGGACGGTGCGGAGCTGGGAAAATGCCGGTCGCGATCGCCACGCCATCGCGCAACTGCAGCAGAAGATCGCGCAACGCGACCGGGAGCGGGCCGAAGATCAAGCGGTGCTTGATATGTCGGCGAACCGGAGCACGCGCGACCAATCGCAATTTCTGAACGGGCTGATCCGGCGCAAGGCTTTCTCGTGGACGCGCGTGTTCGAAGAACTGGAGCAGGTCATGCCCGCGAATCTTCACGTGGTGTCACTACGTCCGGAATTCAACGAGCAGAATGAGATGCAACTGGAGATGAGGGTGGCCGGCGACAATCGCAACGCTGCCGTGGAACTGGTGCACCGGATGGAATCCTCCAAGCACTTCCAGAGCGCGCAGTTGCTGAGCGAGCAGGGAGCGTCATCGGAGCCGGGCAGCGGTGTGATCGCCACCGTCATTTCAACGTATGTGCCGGACCAACCCAACGGGGGTGGTAAATAATGCCCGATCTGCGAAGTACGCGCAGCAAGCTGAAGATCGCGATTGCGGCAATGGTGGTGGCCGATATCGTAGCGGTGGGAGTGTATTTTTCTCCGCTGGTGGGTTCGGCGGACTCGCGGCGGCAGCAGATGTTGCAGCTGTCGGCGGAACTGACGAAAAAGACGCATGACGTGCAGCCATTGCAGGGCATGCCGCAGAAACTCGTGCTTGCGAAAAACCAGATTGGAGACTTCTACAAGGACAGATTCGCGGAAAAGGATTCCGAGCTCTTGACCGAACTCGGCAAACTGGCGTCGGAAGATGGCGTGCACATCCAGTCGGCGAGGTACAAGGAAGAGGAGCCGGAGATACCCGGCATCGTGCCGGTGGCCCTAGAGGTCAGTTTTTCGGGCGACTACCTGCAACTGGTGCGCTTCATCAATACCATGGAACGGTCGAAGATGTTTTTTACGGTCGACAGCGTCGATCTTGCTGGCGAAGGCACCGGGCAGGTCCGGCTGCAGATCGGCCTGCACAGCTACTTGCGGGGAGCCTGAGTGAAACTGGGGACCGAAAACCGGAAACAACTGATCACCCTGGGGGTCTTGGGATCGATTGCGCTGCTGCTGGTTTTGTGGGAGTTCTGGCCAACTTCGGGCCCGGCGGCTCCCGCAGCCACCCAGACCGCTGCCACGGGAACGGCGCATCCAGCCACCCGGCGTACGGCTTCGGGCAAGATAGTACCGATTATAGAGCCGCGGCTGGATCCGACGCTCGACCTGAATCTGCTCACTCAAAGCGAGGAGATCAAGTACGCGGGCAACGGAAGAAATATTTTTGTCGCCGGATCCGTCGCGACCATCCCAGTGCCGAAGAAGACGGGCGCAACCGATGTGGATGAGCAGGCGCAAATTCATATGCCTCCGCCGATCCCTCCGCCACCGCCCATCACGCTCAAATTTTTCGGGTTTGCAAACAAGCCGGGCGAACCAAAGCGAATCTTTCTCTCGCAGGGAGAGGACGTTTTTATCGCGGGCGAAGGCGAGATCGTGGACCGTCGCTACCGCGTGCTGCGCATCTCTCCCAATGCGGTCGAGATGGAAGATGTGATCAACAGCAACCGCCAGAGCATCCCGCTGACGCAGGGCTGAAACCTGATTTGCGATTGGCAATTTGTAATTGGTAATTTGAAGGCAGGCAAGCGCTTATGCGGCGTAGTTCCTTGAGTTCGGGCAAATCACAAATTACAAATCAGAAATCACAGATTCCCCAGCGCGGCTACATGCTGATCCTGCTCATGCTGGGGGTGGCGCTGGCAGCCCTCGCGCTGTTGGCCGTTTTGCCCGAGATGGGTCAGCAGATCAGACGCGACCAGGAAGAGGAGTTGATCCATCGCGGCACCAGTTACATGCGCGCAATCCAGCATTTTTACAAAAAAGTTGGGCGCTATCCGACCCGGGTCGAGGAACTGGAAAACACCAATAACATCCGCTACCTGCGCAAACGCTACAAGGATCCGATGAGCCGGGATCCGCAGACCGGGAAGGAAAAAGACTTCAAGTTTCTGCACATGCAGGATGTAACCCTGAGCAACGGGCCACTTCTGGGAGGCGGAATCGGAGGACAACAATTGCCGGGAGGGATTCCGGGACAGGGGTTACAAGGGGCGCTCGGACAAGGGTTGCAGGCGCTGCAGCAGGCGGGCGGCCTGCAGGGACTGCAGCAACTCCAGCAGGGAGGTTCCGCAGCGGCGCAAAACAATATTAATGCGAATGCTGAAGAGCAATCCGACCCGAATAATCCTGCGGGTGCGCAGGGGAACTCAGGCTCTTCGTCCTCTTCCTCCTCGTCTTCGTCATCATCTTCGTCTTCACCTTTTTCTTCATCTTCCTCTTCGTCTTCGCCATTCTCTTCTTCTTCCAATGGAGGTGCGGGGACCGGGACAGGTGCAAACGGAGCCACCGGATTAGGTGGGCAGGTATTTGGGGGAGGACCCATTCTTGGGGTGGCGAGCACGAACAAGAAAGACAAGACGGTTCGCGAGTTCAACAAGAAGAACCATTACAACGACTGGCTGTTCATGTATGACCCATCCTCGGATCGCGGCGGCCCGATGGGCAGCCTGCTGATTGGACCCTGGCAGACTCCACAGACGGGGACCATACCGGGTGCTAATCCGATCGGACAGCCCCTCCAAGGGCAGGGCGGGCAATTTGGCGGCGGCCAGTTTGGTGGCGGCGGCCAATTTGGCGGCGGGCAGTTCGGTGGGGGACAATTCGGCGGAGGCCAATCTGGCGGCCAAAACCCGCCGACACAACCGCCCCAGGGGCAGAATCCGCAGTAAACGCCTGCCGAGATCATCCGGACGGAATCGATCTAATGAAAAAACCCCGCAAGGTAAGCGGGGCTCTACAAATCATCAAATCTATGTCGCCAATCGCGGCAACCTTGCCCGGGCACCTACACTTTTGCGCCTATACGTTAAAGGACGATCCGCAACCGCAGGTGCTCTTCACGTTCGGATTTTCAAACTTAAAGCCCGCCCCTTCCAGGGTCTCGACATAATCGACATTTGCACCGCCGAGATACATCAAGGAAGTTGCGTCCACGTAAACCTTCAACCCGTCAAAGTCGAACACCTTATCCATCATTCCAGCGCCATTCTCGAATGCCATGGAATACTGGAAGCCTGAGCACCCGCCTCCTACCACGGAGAGCCGCAAACCTGTCGGAACCGGGTTCTGCGACGCCATAATTTCCTTTACCTTGGCGACGGCGCTCGGGGTGAGGACGGGGGCTGCGGTTTTCGGCGGCGCCTGCGGCACCTGTGGGGTAGTCGTGGTGGTGGTTGCCATTCCTTGATCTCCTTTAAAACTCGATTATAACAAAGGCTGCCGCTGGCGCAGCAAGCCTTTTCGGGAACCAGGCGAACTTCCCTTGTAGCTCACTTGGATGCCCATGAGGGAGGGAAGGTCGCGGCGACTTGCCATCGGGTCTATAATCATGCGCAGCAGGGGCCCAGGTACCCGGACGGTTTGGCGGGCAGGAAATCTGCCCGATGACGGATCCGGACAAAGATGGCCCGATATCAGCGCCGAGGTGGCGTATGTCTCCTATGTTCATGCTTCTGGTTGCGTGGGGAATTCTGACCGCGATCCTGATTGTCCTCATGATCTACAAGAGCACTCTCACGATGCATGAGGATGATTCGATCTTTCTGAACGAAACCGAATCGCAGATGCAGAAAGATCAAACCGAAGTTCTGGCCAAGATGCGGAAGATCACTCCGATCGTGAAAGTGCTGGGCGCGCTCTCGGGGGTCATGATCCTGGTGATTGCGGGATTATTCATCTACCAGGGGCTGAATATCGCAACTACGCCGCAGTAAATCGTTAACGTACAGTTCGCGGACAAGGCTTGGACCATCCGACGCGGGGAGAACTCCGCGAAACATGGCTTTACCACGTCATTCGCGGCAGAGTTCCCCGATTTGCGTTCCTGCACGACGATTCCGCTCAGGCTGCTTTGGACTGCAGATTCCGGATGTCGTCCAGCAACACTTTTTCGTGCCCTTCCGGATTCACCTTCTCATACACCTTGGAGATAATGCCTTGGGGATCGACGACGAAAGTTGTACGCTCCCAGAATTTCATCCCTTTCCATTCCGACTGGCCGAGGCCTAGAGTTTTCATGAGGGAGGCATCGGGATCGGAGAGCAGGTCGATCTTGAAAGCAAACTTGTGATGAAAATTCTTGTGCGAAGTGACATCGTCGGCGCTGACTCCGACTACGTTGATTCCGGCGGCATCGAAATCAGCTTTGGTGGCACTAAATGATCGGCCTTGGATCGTACACCCGGGCGTATCGTCTTTAGGATAAAAATAAACTACGAGCCAGTGGCCTGCGAAATCGCCGAGTTTGGTGATTTTGCCGTCCTGATTGGACAGCGAAAAATTGGGAAAGGGTGTGCCAGCTGAGAGCATTGGAAAGTCCTTTCTTATTGTTGCTGGTTTGGAATTGCTGATCGAATTCTAGTTGCCAGTGATAAGCAAAATGGGGAATGACGGGCGAAGCGCCCGTCGCTCTATCTTCAACTCGCCTTCGCGGCTGGCGTAAGTTTCTTCATTCGCTCTTTCATCTCTTGCGGAGACACATCTTCCTTGTGGGTGGCAACGCCCCACAGATGCCCGAATGGATCCTGGATGAATCCCGAGCGGTCTCCGTAGAACTGATCCTGGACAGGTTTCATGATCTTCGCGCCCGCGGCCACGGCCCGCTCTACTATCTTATCCACGTCTTCCACATACACCAGCAGGCTCACGGGCGAACTGCCGAGCGACTGCGGGCCACGATGGCCCATTTCGGGGAATTCGTCGGCCAGCATAATGTGGGAATTTCCGATCTTGAGCTCAGCATGTCCGATGCGACCACTGGGATCGGGCATGCGGAACAGTTCCGTGGCTCCGAAGACGTCTTTGTAATATTCGATGGCTTGTGCTGCTCCCTTGACGATCAGATACGGAGTAACCGAGTTATAGCCTTCGGGAATGTAGTGGGTCATTTGATCTCCTCTCGTGGCGTGGCAAGTCAGATTGTCCGTTGCAGTCGAAAGTGGCGCGGTCAAACAGGAACGTGCCCCACGACGCCGCCCCGTCAATAGGAGAACACAAGTTGGGGGCAGGCTCAAGTCCGTTGGGTGACGGCATCTTATGTCCGATGTACGATAGCCTGTGCCGTGCCTGGCGCCGTCTTTGCGAACGCCATCGCTAGCGAGATTTTTCCATGCCCGAACTACCCGATATCGCCGTCTACATCCAAGCGTTGGAGAAGCGCATCCTTCGCCGGCAGCTGGAGCGGATTCGAGTCGCGAGCCCGTTCCTGCTGCGCACGGCCAGTCCTCCGCTGGCGAGCGCGGAGGGCAGGACCGTGGTTGCGTTGCGGCGGGTGGGTAAGCGCATTTGCATCGGCATGGAAGGCGGCCTCTGGCTGGTGTTGCACCTGATGATTGCGGGCCGCCTGCACTGGAAGAAGCGCGATGCGAAGCTTTCGCCGCCGCGCGGACTGGCCGCATTTGACTTTGAAAACGGCACCTTGTTGTGGACCGAAGCCGGCTCGAAGAAGCGCGCTTCGCTGCATGTGGTAGCGGGCGAAGCGGGACTCACGGCGGTCGATCCTGGTGGGCTGGAAACCTTGGACAACGACCTCGAGGCTTTCGGCGCGGCTCTCACATCTGCGAACCATACCTTGAAGAGGGCCCTGACCGATCCGCGCCTATTCAGCGGGATTGGCAACGCGTACTCGGATGAGATTCTTTTTCAGGCACGGCTCTCGCCGCTGGCATTGACACAGAAGATGAAGCCCGAAGAGATTAAACGCCTTTTTGAGGCTACGCGGGCCAGCCTCAACGAATGGATTGCGCGGCTGCGAGAGGAAGCGGGCGAAGAATTCCCGGAAAAAGTTACTGCCTTTCGTCCGGGCATGGCCGTTCATGGACGATACAAAGAGCCGTGTCCGCGGTGTGGCGCAAAGATTCAGCGGATACGTTATGCGTCCAACGAGACCAACTACTGTCCGAACTGCCAGACCGGAGGAAAGCTGCTCGCCGACCGCTCGCTCTCGCGATTGCTGCGCGCCGACTGGCCAAAAACTCCGGAAGACCTCGAAATGCTGACGCGGGAGCGGAAGTAGGCCGCTCGTTCTCGGAGGAACACACAATCATGCGGCTCCGCGCGTCACCATCCTCGCGGTACGCGTTAGCCATCCTTGCGGTAGAGTAGGTCGCGCATGGCCAGCCGGCGAGCTTCATTCGCTTCCGCCTGGGCCTTGCGTTCGTCAGCGTCCATCGACTGCTTGGTCGCCGGGCCAGCGTTTTCGGGTTCGCTGCACGCGGGACAGCGGTTGGCGAAGCCGGGTTTGCCCGGCTTCAGTTCGAACTCTTCCCCGCAGACAGCACAGATTTTTATGGGAAATGCCATGCCCAATAATGATACAACCCAGCTACTGTACCGCTACGATCTTCAGGGTCGTAACTTGCCGCACCCAGCGCGCCATCCTCTTCTCTTCGGGGATGACGATGCGGTAGGGGCCTTCCTTGCTGTCGAGCGCCTTGCCGTCTTTCGAGAAAGCCAGGACAAACTGCTTATCCGTGAAGGCGGGATCGATTTCAGGGAGTGCGATCACCACCCGATACCCGTCCGTGGCTTCGACTAGTAAACAGGAGGCCATACCTTCGCCTCTCATCGTCTCGCCAAACCCAACGCCTCCCCGCGCCAGCGCGTCCTTCAAGAGCACGCCTTCAAATGTTGCGGATACAGGAGCAGTGACGGCGACCTTTATGCGTGGGAGAGTCTCGATGTCAGCCCGAGTCAAGACAGTCTCTTTTCCCTTTTCCGTTTGGACGGAAATCTGCTGGCCTAATGCGGGCGCGACTGCTAACGACAGCGCAAAGAGTGTGCTAAGAAATCGATCTCGAGTTTTCATGTCACACATCATTTCCATGTGGTATCTTCAAAACAATTTGGCCAGAGACTCTTATCTCGAATGCTCATTCGATCCCCAGTTCCGTCGCCAGCGCCTTCCACTTACCGTCCACCAGAGAGCGCGTCTTCGCGTCCATCGTGATTTCATCGGGCCAAGGCCGAGCAAAACCTTCGCTTGACCACTTACGCGTTGCGTCAATCCCCATCTTCGAGCCGTAATTCGCCAGGCGGGACGCGTGGTCAAGCGAATCTACTGGTCCCAGGGTGAACTGGATGTCGCGCTCGGGGTCGATGTTATTCAGGGCTTTCAGTGTTACGTCGCCGATATCCTGCACCTCCACGTCTTCATCCACGACTATGATGCATTTCGTGAACATGGCCTGGCCCAGCGACCAGATGGCGTTCATTACTTTGCGGGCTTGTCCGGGATAGGACTTGCGGATGGAGACGATCATCAGGTTGTGGAAGACGCCTTCTATGGGGAGGTTGATGTCGACCAACTCGGGGATGGTGAGCTTCATGAGCGGGAGGAAGATGCGCTCTACGGCTTTGCCCATCCAGGCGTCTTCCTGCGGGGGCTTGCCGACTACCGTGGTGGCGTAGATGGGATCTTTGCGGTGGGTGACGCAGGATGATTTCGGCGTTGGCGGGTACTTCGAGGTCCACCGTTTCGCACTTCACGAGCTCGACCGGCTTCTGGCGGAGAAAGCCGGCGATGATGAACTCTTCGACATCGGGCGGCGCGGGGACGATCGCGGAGAATGTTAGCGCGGGCTCGGTGCCGATGGCTACGGCTACCTCCATGCGTCCGGTCGGACGATCGCCTTCGGCTAACTTTGCGCCTCCGGAGGAGCGGGCCATGATGTCGACACTACGCCCACGTTTGCCAACATCGGGCAAACGTGGGGCACCCGCTGCGTTTGTGATCCCAGCCTCGGTATTGGTGGCGGCTGCGCGCAGGCGGTCGCGGTAGTGCTCGGCGGCTACCTTCTGGCGCTGCCAGTGCATGCCTGTGGTGCGCTCGTCGTAGATTTGCATGCGATACATGCCTACGTTGCGTTTCCCGGTTTTCGGATCGCGGGTGATCACGCAAGGGAGGGTAATAAAGCGCCCGCCATCTTTCGGCCAGCATTGAAGAATCGGGAAGTTGAGTAACGAAAAATTGTCGCGCTTGATGACCTCTTTGCAGGGTCCGGTCGGGACTGTTTTCGGAAAAAACTTGCCCATCTCGGCCAGCATGGGCAGCATCTTCACCTTGTCGAGAAAGCCTTGCGGGGATTTCACGTCCATGAAGGCGCGGATGCGCTCGGCCACTTCGTCGAGGCCGTTGAC
>JBEKOW010000086.1:0-15263 GCA_049521375.1 Terriglobales bacterium | reverse complement strand
CAGCTTTGTGCCTCTATCGGGAGCTTTCATGGCCAGTCTGAGTCTATGCAGCATGAACCATGCAGTCTTCTGTGTGACACCTAAAGCGCGGTGAATCTCCCAGCTACTCACGCCATTCTTGCAGTTGGTCAAGAGCCACAGAGCGGGAAGCCATTTCTGCAAAGGAATAGGCGAATCCTCAAAGATTGTGCCGACTTTGACGGAGAACTGGCGACGGCAAGAGCGGCACTTCCAACGCTTCTGAGTCTTTAGGTAGTATGGGTCTTTGGCGGCGTCACCCAGGCAATCAGGGCAGCGCGGCCCGTCGAGCCAGCGCATAGAGGCAACGGCATCAATGCACACTTGCTCGTCGCTAAAGTGTTGAATCGCTTGCTGTAGAGTCTTAGGTGTGCTGTCCATAATTGGACGATAGCAGAATGGCGTGGGTTAGTCAAGGATATTTATGCCCCTGTAAAGTACTGATTCCAAAAGATCGCCATAGGGGGGTATCAAAGACGTTGGTCCCCAGTCACAGAAGTTACAACGACGTTTCCCACTATGATCCAACCCGCTTAAACTGGTGTGACGCGAGATTTGGACGCGAGACAAACGGACGTGACCGAAGTCGACACCATCCCGGAAAGCATAGTCGAGTGGCCCGAGCCGCCCCGCCTGCTCGTGGAGTGGTCGTCCCCCTGGCAGGAATTCAAGACCGCATTTCGCCCCGCGCTAGCCCGCGCTCCCAAAGCTCTTGCCGGCGAAGCACCCGTCGGCATCTTCCCGTATCGCGGACTTCTCGGCGCATGGCTGATCGAGATCCTGCTCCTCGTCGCAGTCATCGTCCTTCCCGAGCGCATCGCCAGCCTTCAACCATTCGTTCCTCCGCCCAAGCCAAAATGGGATGTCATCTACTATTCCGGAGACGAACTCCCCCAAACGGTCGATCGCGGAGGCGCAGAGTCCGGCGAATCGGGCCGCGCCGGAGGCCTGCAAGCCCATCACCGCACCCAGACCATCAAGGTAGCTCGCGGCGACGCGCCCGGCGAGAAGGTAGTAGACGCTCCGAAAGTAGACTTGCCTCACACCGATTCCGCCGTCGCCAACCTGCTCGCCTTCAAGACTAATCCCGGTCCGCCTCCCGCCGAAGGCCTGCAATCCTCCCTTGCATCGCGCACGCTCCCGCCTCTCGCCCCAATTCCTCCTTCGGAGCAACTGGACACCTCGCCGAACCGCAACCAGCAAACTCTGGACGCGAACGCCATTGCTCCCGCGCCCCAGGTTTCCCATGACAAGCGAAACGCGTCGGCGCTCAATTCCGCCCCCGTCGCTCCGGCTCCCAACGTTTCACCCGACAGGATGCGATCCGGCAATTCGCTCGCGCCCACCGTTGTCGCGCCGGCTCCGCGGGAAACACCCCGCGACCTGGCCAGCTCCCGCGTCCCGCTGTCGCAAACAACCAGCGTGGTAGCGCCGCCCGTTTCCGCTCCCCAGCGCGATCTTTCCTCCACTCCCAAACTGTCATTACCGGCGCCCGCAGTTGTCGCTCCTCCTCCGTCGCAGGTCAGTCGCGATCTCAATAGCTGGGGAAGCACGCGCAGCGGAGACCTGCGCTCCCAGCCCGTTCCGCCTCCGCCCTCGGCGTCAGGCGGTGGATCCGCCAACAGATCGGGCTCGGCAACCCTCGCTACACAGGTCGTGCCTCCGCCCGCAAGCATCGACACCCGCTCCCTTTCAGGCGGTGGATCCGGAAACGGCGCGCGCGGAAGCGGCAGCCGATCGGGATCCACGCTCATGGGATCAGCCGGCGTAGTGCCTCCTCCGCCCAGCGTCGGAGGCGGCAAAGCCCTCTCTGGCAGCGGACGAGGCAGCAAGGGCACCGGCACCGGGGGCCCGCTCGACCTTGGTTCCGCCGCCGCTCCGCCCACCAACGCAGGCGGCAACAGCGCTGGCAATGGAGTCGTAATCTCCAGCCAGCCCGGCACTAAAGTAGGCCTGCCTAACTCCACCGGCGGAGGTGCCCTCGCCATGTCTCCAGGCGGCACCTCGAAGACCGGCTTGGGCGGCAGTGGAGGAGGGGGCGGCATCGGCCGCGGCAACGGCAACGGCAGTGGATTGCAAGCCGAAGGATCAGGCGCCGGCAAAGAGGGCGCTGGCCGAGGCTCCGATCCCAACGCCCGTGGCGGCATTTCTCCCTACCCCGGCCCCGGCGGCGCTGGCACCGGAACCAGCGGCCAGCCCGCCCTCCCCGGTGTCTCCGTCCAGGGCGGCACGACCACCATCACCCTTCCCAGCTTCGCCCCCCCCCAAGGCGAAGGCCCCGCAAGCGGCCCCGGCCACTCCCCGACCACTCACTCGGGATCGGGAATCACCATTGAAGCAACCCCCCGGTCCGGTGGCGTCTTCAACTACTACGGATTGCTGAAGGGCGACCGCAACTATTCGATCTACATCGAGACATCGATAGGGATGGCGGTCATGCAGTATGCCGACCCAGCCTCCGCCACCCATTCCTCCACGGAAGCGCTAGCCGCTCCCGAGCCCATGCGCAAGGCGTTGCCCACCGGCCTGCGCCCCAGCCGCGTGATTATAGCCTTCATATTGGATCGCTCGGGAACGTTGCAGAATCTGAAAGTGCTCGAACCCGGCGCCGTCGAAACAACCTCAAAGCTTTTGGTAGCCCTTCAGAACTGGAAGTTTCGCCCCGCATTTCGCGGAAGCGAACCGGTGGAAGTGAACGCCATTCTGGGATTCGGAGTGGATACGCGCTAGAAAGTTTTCGCCGCGAACGTAGCGCCGGCGTCTTGCCGGCGGTGTACAACCACAGAATCACCGGACTAATATCCTTTTCGCTTGTCTACCACCGCGAGCAGCGTTTCTCCAGCCAAATATCGTCTCAGGTTCTCGGAAACGAGCGCATAGTGCCGCTCCCATAATTTGTCCGTAAAAGCCGCCGTGTGCGGAGTAATCAGCAGATTCGGCAATTCCCACAGCGGAGAATCCGCCGCCAGAGGCTCTTTCGGAAAGACATCCAGCGCAGCGCCCCCAATTTTGTTCTCGCACAGCACCACCGCCAGCGCCGATTCATCCACCAGCGGCCCGCGTCCAACATTAATCAGGCAAGCTCCCGCCTTCATCAACGCGAATCTCTCCGCGCTGGCAATCGCTCTGGTGCTGTCCGTCACGGGCGCAGCCAAAACGATGTAATCCGCCTGACAAAAAAGGTCGTTAATCTGTCCCGGACCGAAGATAACATCCGCGCCTTCACTTCCCTTCTCGGGATGCTCCCGCACCGCGATGACGCGCATGCCGAGCGCCTTCGCATTCCTGACAACAGGCCGCCCGATAGAGCCCAGCCCAACCAGCCCCAAAGTAGCCCCCGCCACTTCGCGCACGCGCGGCAATTCGTCCCACAATATTTGCTGGCCCCAGACATGCTTTTGTTGGAGCCGAACCGCACCCGGAATTTTCTTTGCCAGCGCGAAGATCAGCGCGATCACATGCTCCGCCACCACCGGACCATGCACCTCGCGCGCGTTCGTGAGCACAATTTCGCTGTCGATGAGCTCGGGAAACATCAACTGGTGCACGGCCGCAGCCGGGGAATGAATCCAGCGCAGCTCTTTCGCCGCAGAAATCTGCTCTGGACGCAGTGACCAGGCAACCACAATCAAAGCGTCGGGAATTTCCGCATCGAGCCGTTTGTAGTCCGGAAGGTGAACAACGTTGACTTCTGGAAACTCAGCCCGCAAGCGCGCGGAAAACCAGTCTGGCGCATTCCACTGATCAAAAAAATGATGAACGGCGATGACGAGCTTAGTCATGGGTTATTCGACTTCGCAAATCATGCCGAGGCCAGCTAGCAGCCGCGCTCCCAGACATTCACGGCTGTCAAATTTAGCGACCGTCTATCGGCCCCAATCCTTCTCGGCGTCCTCGGCGTCTCGGCGGTTCAAGATTTCTTCGGCATTCGCAAATCGCTGCCCGTCATCTCCTGTGGCTCCGTGACGCCGAGCATCCCCAGAATCGTCGGCGAAATATCGCGCAGCGATCCATTCGGCTTCAGCGTATAGAGCTTCGCATCCTCCGCCATCACAATAAACGGCACCGGATTCGTCGTATGCGCGGTGTGCGGGCCTCCGGTCGCAGGATCAATCATCATCTCGGCATTTCCGTGGTCGGCCGTGATCAGCATCGCTCCGCCTTTGGCGCGCACCGCCTTCTCGATTTCGCCGAGACAGGCATCCACCGTCTCAACCGCCTTCACCGTCGGCTCGATCTTTCCCGAATGTCCGACCATGTCCGCGTTGGCGAAGTTCGCAATAATCACATCAAATGCGCTGTCATTCGTGGC
The DNA here is from genome assembly GCA_049521375.1 of Terriglobales bacterium. Lineage (GTDB taxonomy): Bacteria > Acidobacteriota > Terriglobia > Terriglobales > Acidobacteriaceae > Acidiflorens. The sequence goes on along the minus strand of JBEKOW010000086.1, from coordinate 10,933 downwards.
TTTAATGATCGCTTCGGCCACGCCCGCCGCGCTCATCTCCGGCTTCAGATCGTAAGTGGCCACCTTCGGCGATTGGATCATCACGCGATCCTCGCCGGGAAACGGTTGCTCCACTCCTCCGTTGAAAAAGTACGTGACATGCGCATACTTCTCCGTTTCCGCCACGCGCAGGTTGCGCATATTCAGGCCGCCCATCACGTTGGCCAGAATGTTAGCCATCGATTCAGGAGGAATCACCACCGGAAGGCTGAAGTTCTTGTCGTACTGTGTCATGCACACATAGTTCAGATTTTTCGGAACGCGGTCGCGCGGAATGGTCGCATCCAGTTCCGCCGCTCCCGGCAGATCGCTGCCGCCTTTCTCATTCAACCCGCTGTTGCGGCACAGAGCACGCGTGATCTCGCGCACCCGGTCGGCGCGGAAATTGAAGCAGATGCACGCATCGTCATCGCCAATTGTCGCCAGCGGATCGCCCTCTTTATCGGTGCACACAAACGGCACAACAAATTCGTCGGTCACGCCTTTGTTGTACGACTCCTTCACGCCCTGCACCGCGTCCCCGTACCTTCCGCCCTCGCCCTTGCCGTTCACCATCGTGTCATAGGCTTTCGCGATGCGCTCCCAGCGCCGGTCGCGGTCCATCGCGTAGTAGCGGCCATTCACGGTGGCAATCTTCCCCGAGTTGTACTCGCGCATCTTCTGCTGCAATTGCTCCAGATATTCCGCGCCATTGGTCGGCAGCGTGTCGCGGCCGTCCATGAAGGCATGCACGAATACGCGATCGACGCCCTGTTGCTTCGCCATCTTCAGCAAGGCATAAAGATGCTCCTGCCGCGAGTGCACCCCTCCGTCGGACAGCAGGCCAAAGAGATGCAGCTTGCGGCCACCGGTCCGAGCGTGCTTCATCGCATCCACCAGCACGGGATGCGAGAAAAATTCGCCATTCTGGATCATCAGGTCGATGCGCGTGATATCCATGTGCACGATGCGCCCCGCCCCAATGTTCAGGTGCCCAACTTCGCTGTTGCCCATCTGCCCCTCCGGCAGCCCGACAAACGGCCCCGAAGTGTGAATGAGCGTGTTCGGATAATCCCGGAGCAGCCGGTCGTAATTCGGCTTGCGTGCCATCGCGATGGCATTGGCCTTGGTTTCCGCGCGATATCCCCAGCCGTCGAGGATGATAAGGACGAGAGGTTTAGGACGCAAAGTCAGCTCCTGGCTACTGGCTAATAGCTTCTAGCCTCCGGAAAATCCACCTCGGAGGCATGGAGGGCATGGAGAAAATAATCACCAGATCACTTTGACAGGATAACGCGAGAAAAACGGATCGCCTGTGACGATCGGCAGGTCCTCCTGCAGAGCCTGGGCGATAAGCATTCGGTCAAAAGGATCGCGATGATGCAAATCCAGACCTTCGAACGCCAGTAGATGGTTCAACTCGATGGGCAAGGTTTCGATCCGATTATCCGCCATTTTGCGGATCACATACCCACCAGCGGGCTCGGGTAGATTCAGCTTTCGCAATTGCACCTTGATCAGGATTTCCCAGATGCTGACGATACTCAGAACCAGGTCACTGGGCCCGACGAATACACCGCGCGCCTTTTGCGACATGCGCCGGTCGCCGGCAATCCCCCACAAAAAAGTGTGCGTATCGAGGATCGCTTTCATTTGGTGGAATGATCGTCCGGGAACAGGTCACCTTCATAAAACAGTTTCTCTATCTCTGGATCGGGTTCATTGAAGTCACCCGGGACGGTGAACTCTCCCTTGGCGCTACCGAAGATCCGGGTCTTCGGTTGATGAACTGCTATCAACTTCGCCACCGGATTCCCCGCCTTCGCGATGATGACCTCTTCCCCTAAAGCTACTCGCTCCAATAGCTTGGAAAGGTTTGTCTTGGCTTCATGGATGTTAACCTCCATGGGCCCATTTTAGACTAAGTCCTTAGCTAAGTCAATAATCGCGGCGCCTGCGCCTTTATCCCTTGTAGTTAAGCGCTTTAATCCCCAAAAACCGCGCGGCCCCGCCCAACTCCTCCTCGATCCTCAGCAACTGGTTGTACTTCGCAATCCGGTCCGTGCGCGATGCCGAGCCCGTCTTGATCTGTCCCGCTCCCGTCGCCACCGCCAGGTCCGCGATAAACGTGTCTTCGCTTTCCCCCGAGCGATGCGAAATCACCGACGTGTATCCATACCGCCGCCCCAGGTCGATCGCATCCAGCGTCTCGCTTACCGTGCCGATCTGGTTCAGCTTGATCAGGATCGAGTTCGCAATTCCCTTCTCGATTCCCCTCTCGAAGATTGAAATGTTGGTCACAAAAATATCATCGCCCACCAGTTGAATCTTGCCGCCCAGTTCCTTAGTCAGCGCAGCCCAGCCCTCCCAGTCCTCCTCCGACAAGCCATCCTCGAGCGAGACAATCGGGTAGTCCTTAACCCACTTCGCCCAATACTTCACCATTTCGTCGGAACTCTTTGCAGACTTATCCGACTTCTTGAAGACATACTTCCCATCCTGATAGAACTCGCTGGCAGCCGGATCGAGCGCGATCGCGATCTCCTCGCCCGGCTTGTACCCGGCCTGCTGGATCGCCTCCAGCACCACCTCAATGGCCTCGACATTCGATTTCACCGACGGCGCGAATCCTCCCTCGTCGCCCACTGCAGTGTTGTAGCCGCGCTTCTTCAGCACGCCTTTCAGCGTATGGAACACTTCCACGCCCCAGCGCAATGCCTCGGAAAACGATGGCGCTCCCACCGGCATGACCATGAATTCCTGGAAGTCGACGTTGTTATCCGCATGCGCCCCGCCATTCAAAATGTTCATCATCGGCACCGGCAGTGTATTTGCCGCCGCCCCGCCCAGGTAACGATAGAGGGGCAGTTCGAAGGCATTGGCCGAAGCCCGCGCCGCCGCCATCGACACCGCCAGGATCGCGTTCGCTCCCAGCCGCCCCTTGTTGGGAGTGCCGTCGAGTTCAATCATGCGGGCGTCAAGCGCGCGCTGATCCGCTGCATCGGCGCCGCAAACGGAGTCGGCGATCTCGCCATTCACATTCTCGACCGCTTTCAATACACCTTTGCCCTTGTATTTCTTCTCGTCGCCGTCGCGCAGTTCCACAGCCTCGTATTCGCCCGTTGACGCCCCACTCGGCACAATGGCGCGGGCAGTGGCTCCGCCATCCAGGTAAATTTCCGCTTCTACAGTTGGGTTCCCGCGAGAATCCAGCACCTGGCGTCCGCGAACTTCTGCAATCGATGTAAGTGGCATGAGTGCGTCCTTTCAAAATAAGCAGTCAATCTTCTCTGCATCAGAAGCCGGATTATATCGGACCCCGCAGAGAAGGTCTGTGCGCGGTGAACATCGACCGGTCAACTTCGCACACGCTGACAAATCTGAACTTCCTGTTTTCTATAACTCCCCCGGTACCCTATCCGTTATTGTCCACGGTTCCCACCTGACTTACAGTCGACTCAACATGAAGGACCGCACCGACACTCTCGGCATCGGATCGAGCGCTCCGGACTTTTCGCTCCCCGCCGCCAACCGCGACGGCGTCTTCACTCTGCGAGAATTCCTCATCCACGGTCCGGTGATCGTCGAGTTTCTGCGCGGTACTTGGTGACCCAACTGCGTGAAACGCATGGCTCAGTTCGAGTCGCGAAAGGCTGGAATTGACAACGCCGGAACCCAACTCGTGTTCATCGCCGCCGAGAAACGCGACGGCGTATGGAAGCCGGCGAACTTTCTGGAGAAGCATCCCATCTCTTCGCCCTTTCTTTTGGATGAGGAGCGCACCGTGACCAAGGCCTACGGAGTTTACAACGCGCTCTCGACCGATGCCCTGAACATCGCTCATCCCGCGACCCTTCTGATCGACTCAAGCGGCGCGGTCCGCTACATCCATCGCGGCGAAAATCAGAACGATCGTGCCCCGCTCGACGAAATATTGAAAGCCGCTCAACAACTTCGCAGCAACAACGCTCCAACCTGAAATTGATAGCCGGAGGCTTTATGAAAAAATTCGCATTTCTCGCAAGCGTGCTCTTGATGGCAGCCCTCGCCGTGGCTCAGACTTCCCTGCCCGCCGGCACCGCCGTCAAAATGAAACTCGACACGACGCTGGCAACTTTCAGTTCCAAAGCCGGAGACCCGTTCTCCGCCCGCGTCACCGAACCCGTCCTGATGGATGGCAAGACCGTCATCCCGGTCGGCGCAACCATCGAAGGCCGGGTCACCAAGTCAACCGAGCCGCGCCGCATCGCCGGCAAGCCCACCATTGCGATCTTTCCCGAACATCTGGTTTTGCCCAACGGAGACCGCTTCATGTTGAATGCGACCCTCGTGGATACCAACCGCGGCCGCGGCACCGATGTCGATACCGAGGGTAAGTTCAAGGGCGCAGGCCACGACGGCAAGGATCTGACCGAGATTGGCATGGGAACCGGCGGAGGAATGCTCGCTGGCGGCCTGATTGGCGGCGGCAAAGGCTTGCTCATCGGCGGCGCAGTCGGAGCCACCGCCACCGTGGCGCACTGGCTGGGTAAGCACCGTTCCGCAGCGCTCCCCGCCGGCACCGAACTGGTGATGGAATTAAATCGTCCAATGACGATGACCAGCGCAGCTTCCGGACAGTAGCGCGATCCGCGTTCGAGACTCGTCGTTCGCTGTTCGTCGTTCGCCTTCCTAAAACCGCGACCCGCAATTTGGATCGCGATCGTTTTCGCAAACCGCGAACGGCGAATAGCGAACCGCCTCTAACCCCCCACGGCCATCAGATCTTCTTCCGCGAGCAACTCCAATTCGATCCATCCTTCCAGCGGCAGCGCATCCACCGGAAGGCGGTTCTTCCACAAGCTGAAGCGCAGGCGCAAGCGCGTAGTCAGCGCTTCCGGGCTTTTCGATCCGCGAACCTTCTGCAGCCCGAGCGGAGCCGCCAGCAGGTAAGTGAGGGGCAACCGGAATTCAAAATTGCGTGCCAGCGCCACCCGCACTTCCACGTTGTCATTGGGGTCGGTCGACTTTGCCAGTATCCCTCCATCTACTTTGGTCACCGACCATAAGCTTATGCGCCCCGTCTCGACCGTCACGTCTAGACGCAGTTCGCGCCGCGGCTCTGCCACCTGGTTCGCCCACGACTCGATGTTGACCACGACTTCGAATGGATCCTCCGAAATCTTCCCCGCAAAATCCAGACGCCCGTACACATATTTTTCGTCGATGCCCGCATAGACACCGTCCATCAGAAACTGTTTTCCGTGCATTGATCCCGATCGCTTGTCGGCCGTGTGGCGGGCCGCCCCCATCCACTCGAAATAGCGCACCATGTCGCCCGTCACGCGTGGATGTATGTACGCGCTCTGCGGCGTGAACTCCGGTCGTGCCACCCCGCCCATGATGGGCTGTGCCAGATAGTCCGGCGGAACGCCCCCCAGCGCCTGGTACACATTTGACAGGTGCTTGCGATAGAGTTCGTCGAAATCGCGATCGTTCGCCGAGTGATGCTCCGGCCCATACCACCAGTTCCAGTCGCTCCCCTCGGCAATGAGGATCTCTTCCCACGCCAGTTTGCGTTGCGCTTCAGTCGCGCTCCCCGACGCCTGCGCGTAGAAATTTCGCGCCTCATAGAGATAGTCCCAGGCCTTGTTATCCTCGGGAGCCCCGATCCAGACGTTGAAGTTTGCGTTGATCCACGATCCCGGAACCAGCGACTTGAGTTGTCCTTTATTCCCGTGCCGGGCGATCGCTTCCGACACGGTCACCGCTTCCATCCCTGCATCCCGCTGCAACGCGTCGTAGAATCTCCGCAAAAATTCCCGCCCGGACCGGGGATAATATTCCCACGCGTTCTCGCCGTCCAGGAAGATCGGCACCACTGCATCCTGCCCACTCGACACGATCGGCCTCGCCGATTCCCTGATCTTGTGCATCAGGTTGTCCGCCGCTTCCTGCGGCGGCATTCCCGAGTACACAAACCCGATCAGATCGGAAAGTGTGTGATCCCGGAACAGCAGGTTCATCTCCGTTCCTGCATTCTCGTACCGGTAAATCGTATAAAGTCGGTGCGCCAGGTCGCCGTTCAAATAACTGTTGCCGTCGCGCGCAAAAAACGTGCCCAGAGTGCGGCCGAGCACTCCTTCATCCGTCGCCATCCATTTCACGCCCAGCTTGTGCGCGATCCCCAGCACTTCTTCCGAAACACTCCCCTCGGATGGCCAGACTCCCTGTGGACGCACAGCAAAAACCTTTTCGTGCAGATCCAGTCCCCGCATCAACTGCTCGCGCGCATCTTCGGGATGCCGGTAACGACTCCGCGGCAGTGGCAAACCTGGGGTCGATACCGCCCCCATGTTCGTGTCGCACACCAGCGGCAGAATGGGATGGTAAAACGGCGAAGTCGAAATCTCGATCAGCCCCTTCGACGCCGCATCCGCGTGCACTGGCAGCACGCGCTGCAGCAACTCCCGCTCCATCGCAATCACCTGCCGCTGGTCGTCAAGCGAGAAGTTCCGTCCCTTTCGAATCAGTTCCGCGACGTCTTTCTCCTCCTGGAAATACTCGTCGAACCATCCAATCTGCGACAGCACCTGCAGGTCGGTGAAATCCTGCGGCAGAAAATACTTCTCGGCTTTTTCCGGAACGCTTCCCGCATTGCGGAATTTCTCGAACAACTCCCGGTATCGCGGATACCTCCCGATCACATTCCCGGGATGAGCCTGAAACAGGTATTGCAGCGCAAACCGCCGCTCCTCCTGCGTCAGATCCTTCGCCGGACGGCTCGCCACCACCAGAAATGGATCCTGCGCTTCCCCCGAAACATAGTCCTGAATCTGCGTGATCAACGATGGCACCAGGTTGAACGTCTGGTGCACCTGCGGAAATTCATCCAGCAGCTTCACCATCCCGTAGTAATCCTTCAGCGCATGCAATCGCGTCCATGGCAACCGGTACTGTCCCGTTACCAGGTCTTTATAAAAAGGCTGATGCTGATGCCACAGAATGACTACTCGCACGAGCGCCATGGTTTAGGATTTCCTCTGGAATATCGGCAAAATTTTAGTATGGCATAAGCCAGACACGTAGTTCTGGCATCTGATTCGACTACACTAGTCTCGAAAGTACACTATGACACCGCCCACCATGTCCCAAAACGCTGATCTGATCCGCTACGACGTAACTCTGTTGACACCCGAAGACTTCTACCTGTTCAACGAAGGAAGCCACTATCGCATTTACGAGAAAATGGGCGCGCACCAGGTCGAGTCCAACGGAACCGTGGGCACGGTCTTCAGCGTCTGGGCACCCAACGCCCATCACGTCGCTGTCATCGGCTCCTTTAACAGCTGGAATCCTACCTCCCACCGCCTCGCGCCCCGCGGTTCTTCCGGAATTTGGGAAGGCTTCATCCCCGGCGTCACCAAGGGAACCCTGTACAAGTTTCACGTCGTCTCCACCCAGCTTGGCTACCAGAGCGACCGCGCCGATCCAGTCGCCATCTTCGAAGAAAAGCCTCCACTTACCGCGTCCGTCGTCTGGGATCTCGACTACACCTGGAATGACGCTGCGTTCCTGGGAAAACGCGGTGCCGCCAACTCCGTCCACTCGCCCATTTCCATCTACGAGGTTCATCTCGGCTCCTGGATGCGCGTCCCTGAAGATGGCAACCGTTCGCTCACCTATCGCGAGATCGCGCCCCGCCTCGCCGATTACGTAAAGAAACTCGGCTTCACGCATGTCGAATTGCTCCCCATCATGGAGCACCCGTTCTACGGCTCCTGGGGGTACCAGACCACCGGCTACTTTGCGCCCACCGCGCGTTACGGCACGCCGCAGGATTTCATGTTCTTCGTCGACTATCTCCACCAGCAGAATATCAGCGTCATTCTCGACTGGGTTCCCTCGCACTTCCCTTCCGACGGTCACGGCCTCGCCTTCTTCGATGGCACCCACCTGTTCGAGCACTCCGACGCCCGCCAGGGCTTTCACCCCGACTGGAAGACTTTCATCTTTAATTATGGGCGCAGCGAGGTCCGCAGCTTCCTTCTGTCGAGCGCGATGTTCTGGCTCGACAAGTATCATGTCGATGGACTGCGCGTCGATGCCGTCGCCTCCATGTTGTATCTCGACTATTCGCGCAAACAAGGCGAGTGGATTCCCAACCGCTTCGGCGGCCGCGAAAATCTCGAGGCCATCGAATTCCTCCGCCGCTTCAACCTCGAAGCCTACGGAGAGCATCCCGACATTCAGACCTACGCCGAAGAATCCACTTCCTATCCCATGGTCTCCCGTCCCACCCATCTCGGCGGACTTGGCTTCGGCTTCAAATGGGATATGGGCTGGATGCATGACACCCTGGAATACTTCCAGCAGGACCCCATCCATCGCCAGTACCATCACAACAAACTCACCTTCCGCATGATTTACTCGTTCCACGAGAATTTCGTGCTGCCCCTCAGCCACGACGAAGTCGTGCACGGAAAAGGTTCTCTGATCGGTAAAATGCCCGGCGACGAGTGGCAGAAATTTGCCAACCTGCGCCTTCTTTACGCCTACATGTTCGCCCAGCCCGGCAAGAAACTGCTCTTCATGGGAGACGAGTTCGGTCAGGTCAGCGAGTGGTCGCACGACCGCAGCCTCGACTGGAACATCCTTCAATACCCGGTTCACAGTGGACTGCTGGCCTGGGTCGAGCAACTCAATCGTCTTTACTCCAGCCAGCAGGCGATGCACTGGTTCGACAATGATCCGCGCGGCTTCGAATGGATCGACTGCAACGATGCTCCCACCAGCGTGATCTCCCTGTTGCGCAAAGGCCAATCCGACGACGATTGCATCGTCGTAGTCTGTAACTTCACGCCCGTCACCCGGGTAGGCTACAAAGTAGGAGTTCCCTTCGGAGGTTACTGGAAAGAACTTCTCAACAGCGACGCCAAAGAATACGCCGGCAGTGGCGTAGGCAACATGGGAGGCACAGAGGCCCAGCCCGAACCCACCCACGGACGCCCCTTTTCCCTGCGTCTAACCCTCCCTCCGCTAGGCGCTCTGTTCCTGAAAAGAAGCTAGTCCTGTGACCGGATGAATTGTACGACTGTCATCCTGAGCGCAGCCGCGAGAGGAGCGAAGCGACGGGCGCAGCGCAGTCGAAGGACCCCACGCCCGCCGACACCAGCAACGGCGCAAGAAGGAATTCTCTGCACGAGCTGCCGGCATTCCCCAAACTAGCTCCGCGCAAAATAACGGCTTCAGAATTGCGCAACAATCAAATCATCAGATTCCATGTGTCATCCTGAGGAAACGCGAAGAAGCGCGGCGACAGAGCGCGAATCGAAGAGCGCCTGTCAACAAAATCCCCCGCAGGTGCTCCATTTGAAATTAAACGTCGGTAACCTCCTCGCGTGCAAGATCGCCTCACCTCCCGCGCGATTCTGCCAAACTGGAATGAATATAAAATGGCTTCTTCCACCATCACTGGACCTCCGTCATTGCAGATCAAATTGACGGAGGAACCGGCAAGCGATTGCCGTCCGCCCCGCGAATCCGCCTGTCTTTGGCCTGGACTGGCCACCGTTGCGTGCATAGCCTTCGGCATCGCCCTCATCGCCAACACGCAATTGGCCTGCGATGGCGGTTGGTTCCTCTATGCCGTTCTGCACCACTCCGGAACCCGCTTGTATCGCGACTTGCACCTCGTTCTTCAGCCTCTGGCTGTCCTCGAAGCCGAATGGTGGATGTCTCTGGTCGGCAAGGGATGGATCGTCTCAAAGATTCCCGCCCTGCTCCATCTGATCGCGTTCACCGCCGCCATTGCCCTCATTGCCGCCAAAAGCAGGTTGGCGGCATTTCAGCAGGCCATCGTGATCGCCTGCATATTTTTCGTCGGAATCCATTTCGAGGCCTATCGCTTCGACGATTACCACGTAATGACCGACGCCCTCGCGCTGTTTTCCATCCTTCTTCTGCTCAAGCTTTATGAACTCAAAGACGCAGTCACTGGCTCGGATTTGAGGTTGGCCGCGATCCTCGGTCTCCTCTCAGGATTCGCAATCACGACCCGATTGACCGACGGCGCCGTCCTCTTCCTCTCCACCGCTCTGGCCATCGCTTACCTCGCTAGAGCGAAAAAAATCCCCGCCCTCATCGTTTTCTCGTCAGTAACCTGCATCGTAGTCCTCGCCATCGTCTCCCTGACCGGCGATTACCTAAGAGATTACGCGATGACCGGCGATTACCTAAGAGATTACGCGACCTCAACCGTTCTCCACGCGGCCGGGCCCAAAGGTGGATTGGCAAGCGTCCTGGCTCGTCCTTTCCTGCTGCTGTGGAATTCGCTGGCCTTCCTCGCCTCGCGGCAACAGCTCTTCACTATCTTTTATTGTTCCGCTGCGGCCGCCGGTTGGACGTGGCTAGTCGCTCCTTTTTCCAAACAAGACGGGCCTATGTCCACGGTCAAGGCAACCGTGGGACTGGGATTGCTCGCGGGCGCAGTCGCCTTGCTCTGGCCCGCGATTCGGAATGGCGACGTCATTGTCACCTTGTCCGCGGTCTTGGTGATCGCCGTTTTCGCCCTCGTTTTCTCCCTCGTCTGGGACATCGCTCTTCAATCCGTGCGTGCGCGCAGCACAGCGGTCACACATCCCGAGCGCGTCATCCTCTTTCTGCCTTTTGCCCTGCTCCTGGCCGGCTCCATGTCGAGTGCCGGTTATCACTTCGGTCTCTACGCGCCGATCGCCTTCCTCATCCTCGCCGTTGTCGTCCTCTTTCCCATCCCGTTCGAAAAGAAATGGCTGCGGTCCTGTTTCCTCGTCATGGCCGCGCTCATGGCGGTTTCCGGAGCCTACAGCAAGGTAATCAACCCTGCCTCCTGGCACACTTATCGATCGTTCCCTATGTTCTCGCACCGCATCCTCGTCGATCACCCGATCTACGGACC
>JBEKOW010000085.1:0-14640 GCA_049521375.1 Terriglobales bacterium | reverse complement strand
AAGAACTATCTGCGCAAGGTGTATGACAAGCTGGGCGTGGCCGACCGCCTGGAACTGGCGCTCTATACGCTGAATCACCGCGTAATTCAGAAAGACAGCGATAAAGAAGTTGCGGTCAAGACGCCCGCGCCTCCCAACGAGCAAGCTCCGCAAGCTTCCGAGAGTACGAGTCCCGTAACCCCGAACGCCAGCGCGGCGGCTTCGGGATCCCGCCAGTGATTCGCTTCCTTTAGTACAATCCAGAGTTCGCAACTCCCATCATCTACTCAAGTGGATTTCTGGGAACAGTTGCGATCATTCTTCATAGTTCTGGGCCAGGTTTCAGCAGCACAATCTACGAGACGAATTATTGCGAGGGACAAAATGAAAGGTGACGCAAAAATTATCGCCATCCTGAACGAAGTGTTGAAAGCGGAATTGACCGCGATTAACCAGTATTTTCTGCATGCCGAAATGTGCGAGAACTGGGGCTATGAAAGGATGGCCAAACAAATCCGCAAGGAGTCGATTGAGGAAATGCAGCACGCGGAAATTCTCATGGAGCGCATTCTGTATCTCGACGGCGCGCCGAACATGACCGACTACTTCAAGATCAATGTTGGCCAAACGCTGAAGCAGCAACTGGAGAATGATTTGCAACTCGAATACACGGCGGTGAAACGCCTGAATGATGGCATCAAGGCGGCGGTGGCAGTCGGGGACAACGGTTCGCGCGAGTTAATGGAAAAAATCCTGCTCGACGAAGAACACCACATTGACTGGCTGGAAGCCCAGTTGCATGCGATCAAAGAAATGACCTACGAGAACTATCTCGCGCAGCAGCTGCATAAGGCGGAAGAAAGCTAGAAGGCTCGGAGCCGAGTTTGCGGTTTTTAATGGGCGTGGCTGGGAAGGAAAGGTCAGGTCGATGTCGAGCCGGGTCGATGAAATCGGGAAGTTTTTGAAATCGGTCAACTGCTAAAATCAATGCGGCAGTCGACGATTGCGCGGGAGAGATGGCCGAGTGGCTGAAGGCGCACGCTTGGAAAGCGTGTTTAGGGGAAACTCTAACGTGGGTTCGAATCCCACTCTCTCCGCCATATTTTGGCAGGGCCGCTACTTTTGTCTTTGCGCCTCGCCGTTTAAAAGGGGTTTTCTCCTCCGGCAACGTTCCCTGTGGCCCGGATGCAGGTGAGCCCCTCAATTTTCCTCGACTGCGATTCCTGTCTCTCCCGTGTCCAACCAGCGACGATAGGTTAGCCTAACCCTGAGCGCAGTTAGCTTGCCGAGTGCGAGCCTTGGGGGCCCTCGCTGAGGGCAGGCCAGCATTGTCTCGAAATTAATACTCTGGGTCGATGCAGATGCACCAATTGGAAAGAGAGATAATGTACGGGATTCGACGCGTATGAGTTCACCTGGAAATCCAACCTCACCCGCCCCACGGCTGCGACGTTCGCTCACATTGTGGGACCTGATTCTCTACGGCATCATCGTCATTCAACCGGTTGCGCCCATGTCGGTCTTCGGAGTGCTGAGTGATCGCGGGCGCGGACACGTCGTCACGACAATTCTCATCGCCATGGTGGCAATGCTGTTCACTGCGATCAGCTATGGGCGCATGGCCCGCGCCTATCCGAGTGCCGGTTCGGCCTTTACCTATGTCGGGCAAGAAATCAATCCCGCGCTTGGCTACGTCACCGGTTGGAGCATGGTAATGGACTACATGCTCAATCCAATTATCTGCACGATCTGGTGCAGCCAGCAGGCGCATGTCTTCGCCCCTGGAATTCCCTATTGGATTTGGGCAGTTTTCTTTGCCCTGGTTTTCACGGCGCTCAACGTTCAGGGCGTCAAGACCTCAGCGCGGGTAAACTCGGCTCTGGCTGCGGCGATGGGCGTGGTGATCGCGATCTTTTTTGTGGTCGCCGCCCGTTACATTTTTGGCCATCCTCATAACGAGGCCGGATTTCTCACACATCCCTTTTACAATCCCGCCCTCTGGAACACAAAGGCGGTACTCGGCGGTACCTCGATTGCCGTGCTGACCTACATTGGATTCGATGGCATCTCCACGCTTTCCGAGGAAGCGGAAAATCCCCGGCGAAACATCCTGTTCGCTACGGTTCTAACCTGCCTCGTTATTGGAATCCTGTCGGCGGCCGAGGTCTACGCGGCGCAGTTGATCTGGCCCGCTTCGCAGCCTTTCCCTGACGTTGATACCGCCTTCGTTCATGTTGCAGGCCGAGCCTGGAAACCCATGTTTGCGATCATCGGCTTCACTCTGCTGGTGGCGAATTTCGGCTCCGGTATGGGCTCGCAAATTGGCGCCGCCCGCCTGCTCTACGGTATGGGGCGGAGCAACGCGCTTCCGAAATCATTTTTCGGAGCGGTCGATGCAAAGCACCGAGTACCTCGCAATAACGTTCTGTTCGTGGGAATGATCGCGCTGATCGGCGCTTTCGTCATGAGCTATGGACTCGGAGCCGAGATGCTGAACTTCGGCGCGTTGATCGCTTTCATGGGAGTGAATGCCGCTGCTTTCGTGCGCTATTACCTGCGGCAACCGGAAAAGAAGCTTACATACCTCGTACCCCCGGTGCTGGGGTTCGTCATCTGTCTGCTGCTGTGGCTGAACCTCAGCACACCCGCGAAAATTGCGGGCAGTATCTGGATGGCGGCGGGAATCGCGTTCGGAGCGTGGAAGACGCACGGGTTCCGGGGAGACCTGGTCAACTTCGACTTGCCTGCGGACGACGAATTAACGCAGTGAGCGCGATTCTACTCGCTGAAAAACGAGCTGCAGCGGAGCTGCGAATGCGTTCTGAAAGCATCATTCGCTCGCGATTTGAGCGGCCCTATCATTTGTCTCGGGCAGATCGCGAGCGACTTTCTCCCGCCAATAGCAGAGCAAATCCTGGAGCGTGCTTTCTAACGGGATCCGGGCCCTCCATCCTGTGACGCGGTTGATTTTCCCGGGATCTCCAAGCATCTGCGCAACCTCGCTGGGACGGACTCGCGAAGTGTCGACTTCGATCTCGACCTCCACTCTGCAATTCTTTTGCAAGGCTCGCACTATGTCTGCCAGCAGGACGGCCCGCCCAGAGCAGACGTTGTAAATCTCTCCGATCGCAGCGCTATTCAGCAAGTTGCAATAGGCTCCGACCACGTCGCGAACGTCCGTGAAGTCGCGCTTCACATTCAGGTTACCGACCTTGAGAACCGGAGGCCGGAGACCCGCTTCGACTTCGGCGAGCTGTTTTGCGATTGAGGGCATCACAAAGCTCGGGAGCTGGCCGGGTCCGGTGTGATTGAAAGCTCGGACGGTAATGATTCCCCCGCTCGGCCATGTCTTATACTGCACGGCCAACAACTCCGTCATGGCTTTGCTGGCGGCGTAAGGATTGTCAGGGCCTAGCGGACTCGTTTCGCTCAAAGCAGCGTCAGATTTCGCATACACCTGAGACGTACTCACATTTAGAATCCTGGGCGGAGCCGGCAGGCGCATTGCCGCTTCAAAAACGTTGTACGAGCCGGCCACATTGACATCGAAGGTCCTCCGCGGATTCTGCCACGAGTCGGGAATCGAAGAAACGCCGGCCAGATGGTAGACGTGGTCGGGCTTCGCCTCCCGAACGATGGAAGCCACATCGTCAGCATCGCGGATGTCGGCCTTGCAGTAGTCGACATCAGACTCCCGGGTCGTGACATCGCTTGACGAAACCACGATTAGCTTCGCGTCCGGGGACTTCAGATGGCGGATGAGGTGTCCGCCCACAAAACCTGTTCCGCCCGTGATGAGAATGCGCCGCACTGGGTAGGCTTCAACTTGATCGAAGCGATCGATTCACTTCAGCGTACGAAAGCTACCTTCCCGGAGACCTCTCTGGATGCCTGCTCAAGATCGCTATCGACCATCATCTCGACCAGCTTTTCAAAACTCACCTCCGGCGTCCAGCCCAAAACGCGTCGTGCTTTTGTACAGTCGCCCCGCAGGTGCTGTACGTCGGCGGGCCGCAGCAACTCGGGGTCGATCTCGACATGCTTCTGGTAGTCGAGTCCGACGTGCGAGAAGGCGATCTCCAGCAGGCGCCTCACGCTGTGAGTTTCCCCGGTGGCAATCACATAATCGTCAGGCTTTTCCTGTTGCAGCATGAGCCACATGGCGCGCACGTAGTCGCCGGCAAAACCCCAGTCTCGTTCAGCGTCGAGGTTCCCCATCCTGAGCTTTTGCTGGAGGCCCAGCTTGATCCGGGCGACGTTGTAGGTGACGCGGCGACTCACGAACTCGACTCCGCGGCGCGGCGATTCATGATTGAACAAGATACCCGAACACGCGTACAGCCCGTAACTTTCCCGTGCGTTTACCGTGATCCAGTGTCCGTAGAGTTTGGCGACTCCGTAGGGACTGCGCGGGTAAAAGCGAGTCGATTCCGACTGGGGCGATTCATGCACCATGCCGAACATTTCGCTCGAAGAGGCCTGATAAAAACGAAGCGCGGGGTTCACGACGCGGACTGCTTCCAGCATCCGTGTAACCCCGAGCGCTGTGAACTCTCCGGTCAACACGGGTTGGCTCCACGAGGTGGGGACGAATGACTGTGCCGCCAGGTTATACACTTCATCTGGCTCGCTCTTCTGCAACGCGGTGATCAGGGAACTTTGGTCCAGTACGTCGCCCGGGATCAGTTCCACCTGGTCGTGAAGGTGTTGGATGCGTTCGAAATTGATCGTACTACTACGCCGAACCAGCCCGAAAACCCTGTAGTTCTGCTTCAGCAAAAACTCCGCCAGATAAGAACCGTCCTGGCCTGTAATTCCCGTAATAAGGGCTTTTCGTGACATTTTTCTCCAGCAGCGAGTTGAAGTTTAGCACACCAACTTTGAGGTCGACGCCTCGGTGCCTTCGATTGAAAGAAGACTGCGATGGTTGCACCAGGGCCGCGTCCGGAGATGGTTTCGGGGTAGAATTGATGAGCGCAGCTTCGTTCGAAACCCAGTTTGGAAGCCCGGCCGGACTTTCAGGCATCCAATGCATCTATGAAATGAGGTTGCCAATGAAACGAGCTTTCCCCCAGCGTCGCCTTTTCTTGTTCTTCGCGATCACCGTTCCGGTGCTTCTTGGTGCGTTCCTGCTGCGTCATGAGACCGTTGCCAGCGCCGCTCCGGCATTTAAAGGCGTGCTCACATGGCATAACGACACCCTGCGCACGGGCCGCAATCTGAGCGAATCGACGCTTACTCTCAAGAATGTCAACTCTTCCACCTTTGGAAAGCTGTTTGTGGTTTCGACCGACGGACTGGTCGACGCGGAACCTCTGTATGCCCCGAATCTGAACGTAGGCGGCGGCAACCACAACGTTCTGTTTGTGGCCAGCGAACACGGCACGGTTTATGGCTTTGACGCGGACAATGGAGCGATCCTGTGGCAGGTGACCACTCTGGGTGCAGGCGAGACTCCATCGGATGATCGCGGCTGCGGTCAGGTCACGCCTGAAATTGGGGTTACGTCTACCCCGGTAATTGACCTCTCGGCCGGACCTCACGGCACGATGTATGTCGTCGCCATGAGCAAAGACTCGAACGGCAACTATCATCAGCGCCTGCATGCGCTCGACGTGACCACTGGAGCTGAACAGTTCTCTGGTCCGGTCGAAATCACCGCCCAGTATCCCGGCACGGGAGACAACTCCCAGGGCGGATTCGTGATTTTCGATCCCAAGCAATACAAAGAGCGTGCCGGGTTGTTGCTGCTGAACCATGTGGTGTATACGTCGTGGGCCTCGCACTGTGACGATCGTCCCTATACCGGCTGGATCATGAGCTACAACGAAACCTCGCTGACACAAAAGTCGGTGTTGAACGTAACGCCAAACGGCAGTGAAGGCGCGATCTGGGCTGCCGGCTCGGGGTTGGCCGCCGATACTGAGGAGAATATCTATTTCGATGACGCCAATGGCACCTTTGATACCAGTCTCAACCCGAATGGTTTTCCTGCCAGCGGCGATTACGGCAATGCCATCCTGAAGCTTTCCACTGCTAAGAAACAACTCGCCGTGGCCGATTATTTCAATATGTACAACACCGTCTCCGAGTCCGATAAAGATGAGGACCTCGGATCGGGCGGAGCCATGGTGATTCCCAATATCAAAGACTCGCGCGGATTGATCCATCAGTTGGTGGTCGGCGCGGGCAAGGACGCGAACATCTATATCGCGGACCGCACCAACATGGGCAAATTCAATCCCAATAACAATAATCAGCTTTATCAGGAGTTATCGGGCGCCCTCGCTGGCGGAGTATACTCGGCCCCCGCTTTCAGCGAGAATGCGATTTATTACGGAGCGGTCGGCGACCACATTAAAGCCTTCGCGTTCAACTCCAACGCCCAATTGAATTCGACTCCGCAATCGCAGACCGTCACATCATTCGGTTACCCCGGAGCCACACCCAGCTTCTCCGGCAGTACGAAAAACAACTTGATCCTGTGGGCTGCCGAGAATTCTTCTCCGGCGGTGCTGCATGCTTATAACGCCGGTAACCTTGCGGTCGAGTTGTATAACTCGAACCAGGCCTCGGGCGGTCGCGACCAATTTGGAAACGGCAACAAGTTCATCACGCCCATGATCGCCAATGGCAAAGTCTACGTGGGAACCCAGACGGGCGTCGGAGTTTTCGGCCTGCTGCCGTAACAATCTCTCCACCCGGGCCTGCGAAAGGCGGTTTCTTTGCATGGCCCGGGCTGAGTCCCCTGGTCGCCTGTCGGGTTTACGCCGCGGTGCTGGCCATGATCGTGGGGCATCCCGCCTCCCCGGTCGGGCAGACTCTTGCACCGATCCGCTATCAGTCGCGGTAACGAGTTCTCTGCGACAGCCCACTAATCGCTTTCATACGCCCGCTTCAAGCCCGCGATGTCCAGTTTGATCATGTTCAGCATGGCCTGCATTGCCCTCTGCGACTTCTCGGGATGCTCCTTGTCCCCCAGCAGTTTAGAGAGAATCGCAGGGACGATCTGCCAGGACAATCCAAACTTGTCATCCAGCCAGCCACACCGGCTGGGCTTTCCGCCCTCCACCAGTTTGTCCCAGTAATGGTCCACTTCTTCCTGTGTTTCGCAGGAGACGACGAATGAAATGGCCGGTGTGAACTTGAACTGCGGACCGCCATTCAGTGCGACGAATTCCTGCCCTTCCAGCTGGAATGACGCTGTCATAACCGATCCCTTCGGTCCCGGCCCAGCGTCTCCATACCGGGAAACGCCACCCACCTTGGAGTTCTTGAAGATCGAAGTGTAGAAATTCATGGCCTCCTCGGCCCTTCCATCGAACCACAAAAATGGAGTGATCTTTTGCATGCCAGGTGCTCCTTAACTTGAGTGAGATTTTACAGCCAGAATAGGCTAAAGCGTGGGGACCCGGACTCCACGAACCGGGCCAGGGACTTCCCCATGGCCGCTGGGCGCTACAAAGTACCTGTTCTTCCGTGACCTCTGACCCCGCGGCGTTGCTTGCTAAGCTCGAATTGAGTTCAAGGAGGACCTTTGGCCGCTACTGCTCCTCAGCCCACGACGAAACCGGAGATCAAGATTCTCTACAGCGAGAGTGATGACACGGTTCTTTCCAGCCAGACCGCACAGATCAGAAAAGCCGGATATCAGGTCGCGACCGCTCTTAACCGCGCGCAAGTGCAGGACGCCCTCCAAAAAGGCGCATTTGACCTTGTCATCCTCGGCTCCACTTTGTCCAAGGACGACCGCCATCACCTGCCGTACATGGTGAAGAAGGCTCATCCGGGCACCAGAGTGCTCGTTATGCACGCCGGGACGCACCATCACGAGGTCGACGCTACCGTAGATTCCGGGATGAGTATGCTTCGCGTGTTGGAGAAGATCGCAACCCTGCTTCAGCCTGCGGCCGCGAATTGATAGGCAACTAAATTGCTTTTCCGGAAGTTAGCCGGGAAAAAGGTCTGGCGCGACGGGGAGGGAATACCTCGCGCCAGACGTTCCAGGACCTAACGGAGGTTCTCCCCGTTTCAGGTTCTCTGCCCAACAGAGAGCCATCCCGGACACCTTTATTCTTGACCGGAACGAGCGGAAAGTTGTCTCGTCGCTGTCAACTGGTGGTAATAATCCTGTCGGAGAGTTCGCCGGCCAATTTCCTTACGAAAATCAAAGATCCGCAACCAGACGCGGGGAAAATTAAAATGGGCCGCCAGCCAAGAAGCGGTGACGTTTCCTTGGCTATCGGCCCACTCGATCCGGAAAGGGATCGGAGGTGATACCTACATGGTAAACCGTAGTAAAAGATTGTCAAGCAGATGTTCCGGAAATCTTGGCTGGTCGCGGTCCTGAAAACTAAGTTCGCAACTCATTGACACTCTCGCCGCCATGGTGCTAGTTTTATTGGTTTTACAAACCGCTATTCTTAGGGCAAGATCGCCCGGGTTTTTATCAGCCGAGCTTCGATCAAAGGATTATGGAGCAGACACTCCGACAACTAGGCGAATTACTGCTTGGAAGCGTGCCGACCATTATTCTGCTCGGGATGCTCTTTGTTCTTTATACCTTCCTCGTGTATCGGCCGCTGATGGCGGTGCTCGCGGAACGGCGCAACCGGACGCAGGGCGCCATGGAAAAAGCCCGGGCCGACATCGCCGCCGCTGAAGCGCGGACTGCGGATTACGAACAGCGCTTGCGCGAAGCGCGCCAGAAAGTATTCAAGAGCCTCGAAAACCGCCGCCTGCAGGCTACCCACACCCGCAGCGAGGCGGTGAACCGGGCCCGCAACCGGGCCCAGGAACAGGTTAAGCAGGCGCGCGCCCTTCTGGAGCAGGACAAGCTAGAGGCGATGGCCAAACTCCAATCAGAAGCGGGAAGACTCGCCAATGACATCGTACGCACCGTGCTCCGGCCCGTCGCGGCCCCCAGCCAGGTCGGCGGATGAGCAAGGCAACAACAATGATGAATACCCCAACGACAGCCACTGCAAAATCGAAAAATAGAATTGTCCGGTCATTGCTGATCGTGGGGCTGTTGTCATGCCTCTGGCTCCCCGCAAGACCAGCCGCCGCACTCGCCCTGAATCAGGCAACCGCCGAACAGCCTGCCCGGAAGGCGAATGCGGAGCCGTCCGAAGCGCCAAAGTCTGCGGAAACAGAACAAGCCCCTCCCGCGGAACACCACCCAACCAGCATCGGCGGTGAACTCGCCAAGGAAACGCGCGAGTCTGAGGGGGAAGAAGAAGACAACGTCAAACTCAAGCACTCGACAATGGTGCAGAAACTCGCCAGCCTTACGGGACTGACCGTGCATCAGGCTCACATCGTCGCACTGGTTCTGAACTTCGCCATCGTCGTATTCCTGATCTTCTGGTTCGCGCGCAAGAGCGTGCCCGGCATCATGCGCGGCCGTACCGCGGCCATCCAACATGCTCTGGAAGAAGCGAGGGCCGCCAGCCATGAGGCCGGCAAGCGGCTCGCAGACATCGAAAACCGTCTGCGGCAAATCGACGCTGAAATTGCCAGGATGCAGGCTGGCGTGGAAAAAGAAGCCGAAGACGAGGAAGCTAGAATTAAGCAAGCCGCCGAAGACGAGCTCCGCAAAGTAGTACAGGCTGCCGAGCAGGAGATTGCCGCCGCCGCCAAGCAGGTTCGGCGCGAATTATCGAACCACACCGCAGATCTCGCATTGGCCTTGGCCCGTAAACAGATCAACGTGGATACGAACACCGATCAGGTGCTGGTTCGCAACTTCGCGTCCAACCTGGCAAACAAGCCCGGCCCGCAACGTGACGGCGGAAAGGACGGCCGCTAAGCGTGGCTTCCGTAGTCGGCACTTACGCTCGCGCGTTCGCTGATGTAGTCATGGGCAGCAAGGCCGATCCCGCACGCATGCTGGCCGAATTGCGGGACATGGAAGCGATGCTCGCCGAGAGTGACCAGTTGCGCCGCGTGATGGAAAATCCTTCCATTCCCGGTGAGCAGAAGCGTGCCGTGCTCGATGCCGTAACGCAAAGAACTGGTGGTTCGCGCCCTGTGCGGAACTTCATCGCCGTAATCACCGATCATCGCCGCCTTCCCCTCTTTAGCGAGATCGTGAAGCAGGTTGAACAGGAACTGAACGACCGCATGGGATTTGCCGAGGCCCAGGTGACCAGTGCGCGCCCCCTGGGCGATCAGGAGAAGCAGGTTCTTGAGGCGGAGATCGTCAAGTTGACCGGCAAACGAGTGCAAGCGCATTACCAGCAGGATCCCGCGCTTCTGGGCGGCGCTGTAGTCCAGATCGGCAGCACGATCTACGACGGTTCCGTGAACGGCCAGTTGGAGAGAATCCGAGAGCAGTTGGTAAGTTAGCTGCGAGCTACGAGCTTCGAGCAAACAAAGATCGTAATTATCGAAGCAAGTAGTGCGAAACTCGAAGCAGGTTTGCAAGACTATAAGGAGAGCACAGATCGCGGCCTCGAGTCTTTCTTAGGTTCGCTCGTAGCTCGCGGCTCATAGCTCGAAGATGGTTTACCTATGGCACAAATAAAAGCAGACGAAATCACGCAACTAATCCGCGAGCAGATAGAGAACTACGAATCGAAAATCACCGTCGACGAAGTAGGCACGGTCATCACCCTCGGCGACGGAATCGCGCGCGTCTACGGCCTGGATAAGGTCATGGCTGGCGAACTGCTCAGCTTCCCTCACGGTATTGCCGGGATCGCCATGAACCTGGAAGAAGATCAGGTGGGCGTGGTCATCCTCGGCGAATACACCGAGATCAAAGAAGGCGACGAGGTCAAACGCACCGGCCGCATCATGAGCGTTCCCGTCGGCGATGCCTTGATTGGGCGCGTCGTGAACTCTCTCGGCGAGCCTATCGACGACAAGGGACCGATCCAGTCGGATAAATCCATCCCGCTCGAACGCATCGCTCCCGGCGTCATCGCCCGCCAGCCCGTTCGCGAGCCGATGGCCACCGGTCTCAAGGCTATCGATTCAATGATCCCCATCGGCCGTGGCCAGCGTGAGCTGATCATCGGCGACCGCCAGACAGGCAAGACCGCGGTCGCGCTCGACACCATCATCAACAGCAAGGGCAACAACTTGATCTGCATCTACAACGCGATCGGGCAGAAGCGGTCGTCCATCGCGCAGGTCGTCAAGATTCTGGAAGACGCGGGCGCCATGGAGTACACGATTGTTGTCGCGGCCTCGGCCTCCGAACCCGCGCCGATGCAGTACATCTCGCCCTACGCCGCTTGCGCCATGGGCGAATTCTTCCGCGACACTGGCCGCCACGCGCTTTGCATCTACGACGATCTTTCCAAGCACGCGGCGTCGTATCGCGAAATCTCGCTCCTGTTGCGCCGTCCACCGGGCCGCGAAGCGTATCCCGGAGACGTGTTCTATCTTCACTCACGCTTGTTGGAGCGCGCCGCGAAGCTAAGCGACAAAAATGGCGGCGGATCGCTGACCGCCCTGCCCGTGATCGAAACGCAGGCCGGCGACGTTTCCGCATACATTCCGACCAACGTAATTTCGATTACCGACGGCCAGATTTATCTCGAAACCGACCTCTTTAACCAGGGCGTGCGTCCTGCTGTGAACGTAGGACTTTCTGTAAGCCGCGTCGGAGGCAGTGCGCAGATCAAGGCCATGCGCCAGGTAGCGGGAACGCTGAAACTGGAACTGGCGCAGTATCGCGAACTCGCAGCGTTCGCGCAGTTCGGCAGCGACCTCGACAAGGCGACGCAGCAACAGCTCAATCGGGGACAGCGCCTGGTCGAATTGCTGAAGCAGGGCCAGTTTTCACCCCTGCCGTTCTCGAAGCAGATTCTGATCATCTTCGCCGGCACCAGCGGCGTGCTCGACGATATGCCCGTCGATCAGGTCCGTGAGTTCGAGAAGTCGCTTTATGAGTACGTGGATACGACCAATCCCGGATTGCTGAACACGATCATGGAAAAGAAAGTTCTCGACGACAATCTCAAAGCCGAGATGTCGCGTGTAATCAAGGAAGCGAAACAGCAGTTCGTGGATTCAAAGCAAGCGGTAGCGAAATAAAGCGGCTGCTAGCTGCTAGCCACTAGCCTCTAGCAACCAAAACAGAGGATAAAGGTTTTGCTTGCTCGTAGCTCGCGGCTCGGAGCTCGAAGCTAATTATGCCCAACGTTCTCGACATCAAGCGCCGAATTCGCAGCGTGGTCAACACGCGCCAGATCACCAAGGCGATGAAGACCGTCTCGGCGGCCAAGCTCCGCCGCGCGCAGGAAGCCGCGCTCGCGGCGCGTCCCTACTCGCAGATGTTGACGAATGTCCTGAAGTCGCTCATCAAGCGCGCGGATATCTGCGACCCCGTAACCGGCGAGCCACTTCATCCGCTGCTTGCCGAGCGCCCGGAAAAGAACATTTTGCTGATCGTCGTTACCGGAGACAAGGGTCTTGCCGGCGCCTTCAACACCAATATTCTCAAGATTGTTACTAAGTTCATCGAGTCGAAGTCCGAGCAGAATATTGATGTCGAGTGCATTGGCCGCAAAGGCCGCGATTTCATGCGACGCCGTTTCCCGGTAGCTCCCACAAAGCGAAAGATCGAAGACATTGAGGCCGGTGCCGCGCCCATTCAGAGCGAAGCCTCGCGCGCGGGCCGCGTCCAGATCGTTGGTGAATATGTCGGAGTTCTTGGCAAGGTCGATTACAACTTTGTTTCCAGCCTTGGACAGGATGTGGTTTCGCGCTTTGCCGACGAACTCATCGATGGCGTGTACATCATTTACAACGAATTCAAGTCCGTGATCGCGCAGCGCCTGGTGGCCGAGCACCTGCTCCCGATTAAAGAGATCGGCGAGGTCGACGTTCAAATGGCAGAGGAGAGCACGGAAGAGGAGCGCAAGCGCAGGCTTGAGGCGGCGAAAACTGCCGGCGTCGGCATCCGTCCGCCAGACACGCACGCCGTCGACGAAGCCGCCGCCAAGTTCGCGACCGCCGATGTCGACTACATTTATGAACAGCCCCCAGCGCAGTTGTTCCGCGAGATTCTTCCCAAGTACATCAGCATTGAGATTTTTCATGCGTTGATGGAATCCGTCGCGGCCGAGCACGCGGCTCGCATGACCGCCATGGATTCAGCGACGAACAACGCGTCCGACATGATCGAGTCGCTGACGCTGATCATGAACCGCGCGCGCCAGGCCAAGATCACGAAAGAAATTATCGAGATCGTGAGCGGCGCGGCGGCGCAGGGGTGAAAGAAGCTGCTAGCTACTAGCTTCTAGCAAAACTAGGTTTTGGGAAGCGCACGACTTCGTTCTTGTCGAACGGGCGTTAATGATCGGGGATTTAGCCCCTGAGGTTTAGATTTTGCTCGCTAGCGGCTAGAAGCTAGGGGCTAGCAGGCTGAGGTGTTATGCCAGAGAATATCGGACACGTAATTCAGGTCGCAGGTCCCGCAGTGGACGTGCAATTCGTCGAGGCGAACATGCCTCCCATTTACCAGGCCCTTCGCGTTGTGAGCGACGGATTCACTGTGCCAACGCCCATCGACGTCATTCTTGAAGTCCAGCAACACCTGGGCGAAGGCCGCGTGCGCTGCGTCGCCATGCAGCCCACCGACGGCATGGTGCGCGGCATGAAGGCCATCGATCAGGGTGGCCCCATCTCGGTGCCCGTTGGCCGCGGCACTTTGGGACGCGTCATGAACGTGATCGGCGAGCCTGTCGACAATCTCGGTCCGGTCGCATGCGACAAGAGAATGCCGATTCACCGCCTGGCTCCCGCGTTCGACGAGCAATCGACCACGGCCGAAATGTTCGAGACCGGCGTGAAGGTCGTCGACCTGATCCAGCCCTTCCTGAAGGGCGGCAAGATCGGACTGTTCGGTGGCGCGGGCGTCGGCAAGACCGTCGTCATCATGGAACTCATCAACAACGTCGCCAAGCAGCACGGAGGTTTCTCCGTGTTCGCCGGCGTCGGCGAGCGCACCCGCGAAGGCAACGACCTGTGGCTCGAAATGAGCGAGTCGGGCGTCATCAAGCCCGGCAAGCCGGATGAATCGAAAGCCGCATTGATCTACGGCCAGATGACCGAACCTCCCGGCGCGCGTCTGCGTGTGGCTTTGACCGCGCTGACGGTTGCCGAATATTTCCGCGACGAGCAAGGCGCGGACACGCTGCTCTTCATCGACAATATTTTCCGCTTCACCCAGGCGGGATCCGAAGTCTCGGCCCTCCTCGGCCGTATGCCTTCCGCTGTCGGTTACCAGCCGAACCTGGCCACCGAAATGGGGGAACTGCAGGAGCGCATTACGTCCACCAAGAAAGGTTCGGTCACATCGGTCCAGGCCATCTACGTGCCCGCCGACGATTTGACCGATCCCGCTCCCGCAACCACTTTTGCTCACCTCGATGCCACCACCGTGCTTTCGCGCGCCTTGACGGAAATCGGCATTTATCCGGCCGTCGATCCTCTGGCTTCCACCTCGCGCATTCTCGATCCGCGCATCGTTGGCCAGGACCATTACGATGTCGCGCAGATGGTCAAGAAAACGTTGCAGACCTATAAAGATCTGCAGGACATCATCGCCATTCTCGGTATCGACGAATTGAGTGAAGACCAGAAGCTGACGGTCGCCCGCGCCCGCAAGATTCAGAAATTCCTATCGCAGCCGTTCTTCGTGGC
>JBEKOW010000084.1:0-14799 GCA_049521375.1 Terriglobales bacterium | reverse complement strand
GTCACGTTCTCCCAGGGGAATAACAATCTGTCCTGCAGTCAAGGCAATCCAGCACCCTTGAGTAATGGCCAAGCCTTCTGCAGACAACCACACCACCGGAAGCGGCCCCAGCGGCACGGGCAACCAGTGGTGCAATAGCGGATCGATCGGCATTCCAAGCACAGCCGGCGCGGCAGCACCCTATGCTTCGCACATCTTTGTCACGGCCACGGAAAACGTCGGCGCGTTGACCGTCAACCTGAACGGAATCAGTTCGAGCGACATCCCGAATACCGACCTGTTACTCGTCGGCCCGACCGGAGCCCAGATCATTCCGTTTGCCAATGTGGGCGACACCTCGAACCTCAGCGGCGTGAACATCACGCTCAGTGACACTGCCGGAAGCCTGTTGCCGGCCGGCTCTCCGCTTACGAGCGGAACTTTCGAGCCGAGTTCGAGGACGGGCGCCACCAGCCTCATATTTCCAGCCCCCGCCCCCGCTACGACAGCCGGGAACTACGCGGCGACCGACGGCACAGCCACGCTCTTCGGCGTGTTTGGCAATTCGAGCGCGACCGGAACCTGGTCGCTCTACGCCATGGCCAATTCCTCCAGCGGCGCGGCGTCGATCAACAACGGATGGTGCCTCAACATCACGCCCCAGGCTGCCCCCATGATTACCAGCATGAACAGCGCCAGCTTCGCCTTGGGCAGCGCCAGCTCGTTCCCCGTGACCGCCACGGGTTCCCCGACGCCTTCCATAAGCGAAAGCGGAGCCCTGCCCAACGGTGTCTCCTTCCATACCAGCACCGGAACGCTCAGTGGCACGCCCATGCAGGCTGGCACCTTCAACATCATTTTCACGGCGAGCAACGGAGTCGGTCAGAACGCGACCCAGAACTTCACGTTGACCGTGCCCAAGGGCGGCACGGAGACGACGGTGCAGTCTTACGATGCCGCCACCAACGCACTGTGGTCGAGCAGTGAGGTGACGGGAGCGTCCGCATACGCAACCTCTACGGTCTCGCCTGTGTCCGGCGGCGGCCCCACTCCCACCAGCAACGTCACCTATGACCTCTACGGGGGCGGATCCTGCGGCGGGACGGCCATGGGTTCATCTACCCAGACGCTGTCCGGGGGCAGCGTGCCGCAATCCAGCACCTTCGGCCCGTTATCGGCTGGGAATTATTCTTTCCAGACAAGCTACTCGGGCGATAACAACTACAACCCCAGCACCAGCAGTTGCGTTCCGTTCTCTGTTGGCCAGGCCAAGACTTCGATCGCGGTCACCAGCGTGAGCCCGTCTTCGGAAGCCTACGGACAGGATGCGCAGGTCACCATCACTGCCGTGCTCTCCTGGACTGGCAACGGCCCCGCGCCCACCGCCGGCAACATCACCATCGGCGGCAACGGACCGAGCGGCGGCTATAGCGCGACCAGTTGCGGCTCGCCCAGCGGCAACGCCATTACCTGCATGGCCACCTACACACCAACCGCGGCGGATACGGTCGGTTCCTACACCGAGTCGGCGAGTTTTTCGGGAGACAGCAACTACCAGGGATCGAGCACTACGGCAACCAACAACTTCAGCATCACCCAGGCCACCTCAGGAACCTCGACGCTGCTGACCTCCGGCACCGATCCCTCCACTTACGGCTCGGCGGTGACGTTCACCGCGACCGTCGGCGGCGAATACGGTGACGTGGTGGGGCGCGGCGGAGCCCTGACGGGACGGAAAGGCTCCACCCGGAAAGCCCCGGCGCATCCGGACAATCTCGGCGGAGCGACCATAAGCTGGAGTGCGAACACGGGATGCAGCTCCAGCGCGGCGACCACACTTCCCGCGATGGCAACCTGCACCACGTCCGTTCTACCCGTGGGCGGCTCGAACACGGTAACCGCAACTTACTCGGGCGACACGAACCACAGTGGCAGCTACGGCTCGGCCATGCAAGCCGTCAACCAGCAGACGCCGTCGATCAATGTAACAACCGTCCTCCCTGGCTCGGAAGGCTATGGCCAGGATATGCCGGCGACGATCACCGCCACGCTAACATGGACGGGCAACGCCGCAGCGCCCACCGCGAGCGACGTGAGCATTTCGACCAACGCCCCTGGCGGCACGCTCGGCACGACCAGTTGCATGCCGGCGGGCAGCGGCACCTTGACATGCAGCGCTTCGTTTACTCCCGATGGCAATACCGTGACGGGCACTTACACGATGTCGGCGAGTTTCTCCGGCGATACCAATTACGCCACTGCGAGCAGTTTGCAGACCAACAACTTCAGCGTCAGCAGCGCGACTTCCTCAACCTCGGTTACATCCGGCCAGAACCCGTCGCTCTTTGGCCAGCCAGTAACATTCAAGGCGGTCATCGGCGGCGAATACGGAGAAGTCGTGGGTCGCGGTGGAGCGGGCAGCAAAGGTTTGACCCGAAAGAGCCGGACTCATCCGGAAAACACAGGCGGTACCGTAACCTGGAGCGCGAACACAGGGTGCAGCGCGAATTCGGTCGCTACTCTTCCGGCAACTGTGTTCTGCACCACCTCTGCGCTGCCAGCAGGCAATGACACGATTACGGCGAGCTACTCGGGCGACAGCAACCATGGCGGAAGCGCGGGCATGGTCAGCGGCGGGCAGGCGGTCGATGAAGCTCCAGCCATCACCAGCGCGAACAAAACGACGTTCCCGTTTGCTGCAGGCGATTCCTTCCAGGTAACCACCACCGGCTACCCGGCCCCCGCGATCAGTGAGAGTGGTGCGCTCCCCATGGGAGTGTCGTTCATGGATAACCACGATGGCACCGGAACGCTGAGTGGTACACCGTCAACCGGCGGCGTTTTCAGCATCAGCTTCACGGCAGCGAACGGCATTGGGTCGAATGCGACGCAGTCGTTCACATTGACCGTCAATCAGCCGCCCGCGATCACCAGTCCCAACAGCGCCGTCTTTACGATCGGCGCGGCGGGCTCGTTCACGGTGACCACCACGGGTCTCCCGTATCCCAGTATCACGGAGGCTGGGCCTCTGCCCACCGGCCTTACTTTTGTCGACAACGGGAACGGTACCGCCTCACTGAAGGGAACTCCGCTGGTGTTGGTTGGCGGCGACTTCAGCATTACCGTAAAGGCGCAGAACGGGGTCGGTTCGCCCGCCACGCAAGCCTTTACGATTGTCGTGCAGCAGGGGCCCACCATAACCAGCGCCAACAGCGCGACGTTTGCCTATGGAGTATCGAACTCCTTCACCGTGACCACGGCTGCCTTCCCCATCGCGGGCATCGCCGAGGCCGGCGGCTTACCCCCGGGAGTAACCTTCGTCGACAACCACAACGGGACGGCTACCCTTTCGGGGATTCCGAACGCAGGCGGCAGTTTCCCGCTGGTGCTGACCGCGACCAACGCGGTCACTGCCACGCAGCAGAACTTCACGCTCAACGTTTCGGGGCTGAACGTTTCACCGCAGAATTTGAGCTTCGGGACGTTGTATCTGAACGGATCATCGACCCTGACGGTGACGGTGACCAACGTGGGCCCGTCGACGGTCACCATCACAGGCGACAGCATCACTCCTGGGACGGCGAACTCCGCTACGTACCAAGCCATCAGCCATTGCGGAAGCCCCTTGAAGCCAGGGAAGAGTTGCACGTTCTCGGTCACGTTCCTGGCGAATTTGGAGGGCACGCTGACGGCAACGATGTACATCATGGACAATGGATTGGGCACACCGCAACAGGTCGACCTGACGGGGAACGTGATTGATCCGGTGGCGCAATTCAACCCGACGAGCCTGAGCTTTGGGAGCGTGGTGGTGCACAACAGCAAGACCCTGGCCGTGCAACTGACAAATAGCGGCCAAACGCCGCTGGACATCAGCAACATCTCGATCGGCGGGACTGACGCGGCAGACTACTCGCAGACCAATAACTGTCCGGCGATTTTATCTGCGGCGATGAATTGTACGATCTCGGTCACCTTTGATCCGGCGGCGAAGGGCGCGCGCTCGGGGATGTTGATTTTCACTGACAATGTTGCGAAAGGGCAGAGCACAGTTGCTCTAACAGGGACAGGCCACTGAGACAGCTAATCGACAAAAGAGCAGCGGCGCTTGCGAATGTCGGAAAGTGACACTGGAAATTTTGCCAGTGTCATCCTGAATGCGAAGGAGCGCTGCGACTTAAGCTCGAGTCGAAGTACCCTACTCTCTCGGCATCTGCCGCGCCGACTCGGGGAGTTCTCTCCGAATTTGCTGCACACTAGACGGCGTTTTCAGCGAACACAACCGCGCGCGGAAGAAGTCGGCTTCTAAAGCCGCTCCCCGGGTCCTTCCAATCTCAAAGTCCCCAAGCGCCCTACCCCGTATTGTGCAGACCAGCAGCAATGCCGTTCATTGTGGCGCCGATGGCATAGTCGAGAGAGGGGGTGAGATCCGAATCCGCAGCGATGCTGCGTTTGCGGCGCAACAGATCGACCTGAATAAGGCTGAGCGGATCGACGTAAGGGTTACGCAGGCGCACGGACCGGAAGAGAACGGGATTGTTTTCGAGCAGGTCCTGTTGGCCGGTCACCGTGAGAATGAATTGCCGCGTGCGCTCGAATTCATGGCGCAACATCGCGAATACGCGATCGCGGAGAACGGCATCGTTTACTAGATCGGCGTAGAGGCCGGCGATAGCGAAGTCAGCCTTGGCCATGGCGATTTCTACGCTGCGGATGAGGCTCGCGAAAATCGGGGAGCCACGCATCATTTCGCGCAGGAGACGCATATGGCTGGGTTCGCGGCCGGCGAAGAGCTCGAGAGCATAGCCGACTCCGAACCACGCCGGTACGGCGTGGCGGCTTTGCATCCATCCGAACACCCAGGGAATAGCTCGCAGATTATTGAGGTCAAGTCTGAAGTCGGAACCGGAATCGCGATTCGCGGCGCGGCGCGCGGGGCGTGAGCCAATGCGGGCGTGTTCCAGTTCATTCACCGGCGTGGCTTGTTCGAAGTATTCGAGGACCTCGGCGTTTTCCGCGATGTGGTTTCGATAAAACGCAAAAGCTTCGGCAGACATCGTTTCCATTGCGTCATCCCAGCTCCGCTTCGTTTCCGCCGAAACCTGAGTGGTGATGGTTACGGCTTCGAGGCAGGCGGCGATCATGACTTCCAGATTCCACTCGGCAAGCGCGGGATCGGAATATTTCCAGCTCAGGACCTCGCCCTGCTCGGTGATGCGTATCTCTCCCGAAAAATCGCCGGCCGGCTGAGCAAGAATGGCGGCGCGGGTGGGACCTCCGCCACGGCCCACCGTACCGCCTCGGCCATGGAATAGACGAAGATTGACATGGCACTCGCGCGCGGCCTCATGCAACTGGTGTTGCGCTTTGTGCAATTCCCAGGTGCTGGCGAACATACCTCCGTCTTTATTGGAATCGGAATACCCCAGCATCACTTCGTGCATCCGTCCCCACGAATCGAGTAACGGACCGAATTCGGGCGTCATCCAGACGCGGCGCATGACGGCATGCGAGCAGCGGAGCGTCTCGATGGATTCAAAAAGAGGCACGGGCATGAGACCAGGATCGTCACCGTCCTTGTCGGCGGCGACCTCGACCCCGCCTAGCGCGGCCAGGCGGATAACCCCAAAAATGTCTTGTTCGGATTGCGCCCCGCTGATCACGAAGTGGCGGATCGCTTTTGGAGAGTGAGTTCTTTTTAATTCCGCAATCGTGCGGAAAGTTTCGACAAGCTCGACCGACTCAGGAGACAAGTCTCCTGGAAATTGGCGCTCGGCCCCGGTTGGCGCCACAGCGGATGTTAGCTCGGCGAGCGCCTCGGACTGTTTCCGTGCGTGCTGACGAATGTCGAGCGCATGCAGGTGAAAGCCGAATGTCTGGACCTTGCGCAGGAGGAGTTCGACGGTTTCAGCCAAGCGCCGGCCTCGGTTGCCACGAAGGCTGTCGCATATGACGCGGAGATCGTTTTCAAAGTGCCGTGACGATTTGTATGCGTGCATGGGTTCGGACGAATCGCGGCTGAAGCGGAGGCGAGCAACCAAGAACTCGAGAAAGTGGCGATATAGTTCGGCTCCTGTGATTTGTTTCCAGCGGGAATGCCCTTCGCCTAGTTTTTCTTCGTATTCCTGAACGCGCTGCGCGAGGTCGTTGGACACGTCGATCCGGCGCGTCGACATGCTTAATCGTCCGATCAGAAGCCCGGTTTCAGCGATGTAGTGATCGACGATCACGTGGCGCGCCATGCTGACCGCCTCTCTCGTCGATGCCGACGTGACATTCGGATTGCCGTCACGATCGCCACCGATCCATGATCCGAACGACAAGCATCCGCGTGATGGCAATTCGAGACCTTCTGCGTCGCCGCCGTATACCTCGCGCACTGACTCCTCGAGTTCCGCGTACAGCCGCGGAAGAGTTTCAAACAAAACCATGGGAAAATAATCAAGGCCCATGTGAATCTCATCGCGCACGCTTGGTTTGTTGAGGCGAATCTCATCCGTCTGCCAGAGCGCGGTGATCTCGGCCATGATCAGCGATTCATATTCACGAGCTTCGGAATCAGAAAGCGGCAACTGATCTAGACACTCCAGGTAGGCGGCGATACGGCGACGTTTCAGACGGACGGTGTGGCGTGAAATTTCGGTCGGATGTGCAGTGAATACAGGTGTGACCTTGATCCTACGCAGCGCTTCCAGCATGGCTTTAGCGGAGACTCCCGATTCGCGAATGCGGATTAGAGTACCTCGGAAGGAGCCCCCCACGGGAGCTCTGCCGGATAAGGTCTCGCCAGATAGCATGCGGGCGGCGCGGCGACGGCGCTTGCGATGGTTGGTCTCCGCGAGGTTGGTGAGTTCGAAATAGATTGCGAAGGCCTTGGTGACACGATAAGCGTCTTCAACCGAAAGGCTACCGATCATCTCGCGGGCTTGACTCAGACGGTGGTCCGGTTCAGATTCCGCGTCTGACGGGGACTGTTCCCGGTGCTGGATCAGCATTTGACGCAACCGTTCGATGGTCTCAAGAAAAGCCTTGCCTTCCTGCTCGACCAGCACGCGACCGAGCAGAATGCCTAGCGAACGAACGTCGCGGCGCAGCGGAAGTTCCTTGGCGGGATCGGCAGTTTTTGCCGTCAACTCCGCCAGTCGGGCGAACTGAGCACCTTCGCTCCATAGGGGACGGTCGGGCATGGGATATCTCATCAGCAAAAACCAATTATGACACTTCTCTCTCTTGTCATATCCGCAAGAGATCCAAGATCAGCATGAATACATGAACACGAATTTGGCGACCGAAGAGGTCAAGAACTCTTGCTTCTTGCATCACACGAAACGTCGGTCCTTGGCAGGAAAAGCAATTTGCTAGAAGAGGTATGGACTTCGGTCCGCGCCTGCATCGTGTTTTCTTGTTGACAGTGTTCCACGTGACTTCTAATATTCCCCCAACCTGAAATCAGGCGCGGGCTCTACCTTCCGAAGCGTCCCCATCCAGATCCAGGCGTTCCGAATCGCCAAATTCTGCTGAGTTCTTTTGTTTGCGAATCGTCAATGGTTTTCGTGTCTCTCGCGATACTACGGTACGTAGTACGAGCGGCACTAGTCAGTGGCTTCATGCCGCCGAGCATTGCTTCTGGAAGGCATGTCGCTACCGCAAACACAGCTGGAAATTAGGCGGCCGGGAATGGCTGCTTTGCACGAGTGATTTCTTGCGAACAAGATTCTTCGGTAAGTTTTTTGTCGCTGCTCGTTTGCGAATGTTCTGATCGCTTGCCCCAGGCAAGCTAAATTCTGAGGAGGCTGATGATAATGAATCATCGTCTAATTCGTCGTCCCGCTGTCGTGCTGATTTCAATCCTGGCCACCATCCTTGCTCTCTCACCCATCTCCGGGGCGCAGCGGACAGACAGCCCCATCACAGAAAAGCCGACGCTGGTGACCGACAAGATCAGCTACCTGCCGGGCGAGACGATAATTTTTACAGGCGGCAGCTGGAAGCCGGGAGAGGGAGTCACGATCGTAGTGAAAGCTGATTCCGCGGGCATCGTCGCCACTGTCCAGGGGAGTGCCGGCGAAAATGGCCGCCTGGACATCTCCACAACCATGCCGAAGCTGCCTTCGTCAGACGGTGCGAGCACCGCGGGCAAGAACACTCCGATTCTCACCGCTACCGCGACAGGTTCCTCGGGGAGTGTCTCTACTAAATTCACCCTTGGCCATGCTCCCACCGATGCCGAGCGACTCATCAGCGAAGAAGAATTCTGGTACCACCGGCTAACGTATCCCACGGGCCACTACTCGCCCGCATGGGTGCGCCGGGCTGCCGAACAGGATCGTGCGATCAGGCGCGGGGTGCCGGCCGGACGCAAGGGAATCGCGGGTGCCGACGGCATTGAACCACTGGGACTGAACTCCTCCGGCTTCACTTCCCTTGGCCCGATGCCCGAGAGCATGGTGGGTTGTTCCGGCTGTTATAGCTACGGAACCACCGAAGGACGGGTCAATACCATCGTGACCGACCCGACGACGACCACCAATGGCAGTATCGTCGCCTACGCGGGCAATGTCGGCGGCGGCGTTTGGAAAACAACCAACTGCTGTACCGCCAACACCACCTGGACCGTCACCACCGACAGCCCGCTGCTGTCGAGCACCAGCATCGACTCGCTCACGCTCGATCCCAACAACAACAACATTGTCTATGCCGGAACCGGCGATCTGAACTACGGCTCATTTTCCATGGGCAGCCAGGGCATCTTTCAATCCACCGACGGCGGGAACACCTGGAACGTGCTGGGCGCCAGTGTTTTTGGCCCCGAGTATAGCGAGCCTTCAGGCAACTACCCGCAGTACAACGCGGTCGGCAAAGTTCGGGTTGATCCGAATAACAGCAACAACATCGTGGCCGGGACCAAGAAGGGACTTTATTTCTCGTATGACCAGGGCCAGACTTGGACCAATTGCCTTACCAACACCTTCACCAGCCAGCGCCAGGACATCACCGGCCTGGAATTGACGAACATGGGCGGCGGCGTAACGCGCATTCTGGCAGCCGTAGGCGTGCGTGGCTTTCCCACCTATGTGCAGTACGATCTCGGGCTTAATGGCGCCAATGGCATCTATTCGGCCACCATGCAGAGTAGTGGCTGTCCGGCGTTTACGTCCATTGCGAGCAACTCCAACGGTTTTGTTTTTGGCACTGCGGTTTCGGGCAGCCCGTACACCACGGGCGCCCTGATGAATGCCGGCAGCGGTGTTCCCTGCAACTATCCCTATTTAACCGGTACCAGTGGGAACGCGACCTATTGCGGTAACGGCACCACCGGCGGCACTACGACGAACGGTGGCACGGTCAACAACCTTGGCCGCATCGATATCGCCGTGGCTCCCAGTAATCCGAACTATATTTACGCCCAAGTGGGTTCCATCAACTGGAACAGCGCCAGCGGTTGCGGCAGCACAGACGGTTGCCAACTCGGCGCGTGGGTCAGTACTAACGGCGGCACCAGTTGGAGCTTTATGGCAGGCTCGGCCGGCGGTTCGCTGGCAGCGTGTGCAAGCTCTGGCGCCGGCTCAGGCTCAGCCGGCAGCGGCGATTATTCCCAGAACTGGTACGACCAGGGCGTCATCGTGGATCCTAACAATCCGACTCGCGTCTTCTTCGATACGTTCGACATCTGGCTGGCCAGCAGCACCGGCACTGCCTGGTACGACCTCACCTGCGGCTACAACGGCACCAGCGTAAGCAACCACGCAGTGCACGTGGATCAGCACGCTCTCGCTTTCGTGAACGGCTCGTCGGACATTCTTCTGGTGGGCAACGACGGTGGCATTCACGCTACCACGAATGCCAGCCAAGCCGTCCTTAACAGCTTGCGCCCCACCTGGACGAATATGGATGGCGGCATTGTTGGTATCGAGTTCTACTCCGGCGACATCAGCCCCTACTTCGCCACCTCGGCGAACCCCTCCGCCGTCGGCGGCGCACAGGACAACGGACCAAGCTCGGTGATGTTTACTGGTTCCCCGACCGGCCCTGCGCAGTGGCAGATGGGCCTGGGCGGCGACGGCTTCTCCGGCTTGATCGACCCGATGGGCACGGGTTCAACCCAGGCTCAGGGCACGATCACATTGACAACAGGTGGTGCTACGGCCGGTCAGCAATTCCAGATCGGTTCGCAGGTATTCACCTTCGTCACCTCAGGGACTGCCACCGGAAATGTCGTGCTGAACTCCAGCACCACGACCGAAGGCAATAACATCGTCACCTCGATCACCCGCGACATACCGACGGTGGCGACGGCCGCACGCAGCGGAGCCACGGTGGTGGTAACCGCCGTCACAGGCGGCACCAGCGGCAACTCGATTGTCTTTAATAACATCAATGCCAGCAACTTCTCCATGAACGGGAGCGGTCTGCTCGGCGGCACGACGCAGGGCAACAACACCGGCAGTCTTCGCTACTGGGAAGGCAATAACAGCGGCGGCTTCAGCCGTTGTATCCTCAACTGCACCCAGCCCGGCGCGACCTGGACATCATGGGCAGGCAGCTGGACCAGCGACACCCAGTCCTTCGTTCTGCCTGTCTCTCTCTTCCACGGAGGCATAGCAGGTGGCGATGACTGCGCGCCCGCAGGCCTGACTACTGGGTGCGGTCACTTGCTTGCCGGTACTACCCGCGTTTGGGAAACAACTACTGGCACAGCCGCAACCAAATCGTGGTATGTCACCAATAACCCGATCACGGGCAACCTGACGAAAAATAATCTGGGAAATCGCTCCTACATCAATCAGGTAAAGTATTCGCCCAAGTACCAGAGCGTGGCCATCGCTGGAACCAACGACGGCAATGTGCAGATCGGCTTCAATCTGGGCACTGGCACGCAAGCGCAAGCCAACTGGGTGAATGTCACTGGCAACAATGCCGTTCTGCCCAACCGCCCGATCATGGGCATCGCATTGGATCCCAGCGCTCAGGCGGTAGGCACTCCAATCGGATATGCCGTCGTCGGCGGTTTCGACGACAATACCCCCGCCACTCCCGGACATGTGTTCCGCATCGTCTGCACGATGACCTCGACCCCATGCGACGGGTTCACCTGGACGAACGAGACCGGCAACCTGCCCAACATCCCGGTCGACTCCGTCATCGTCAACCCGAATTACCCCAGCCAGGTCTATGCTGGCACGGACTTCGGGCTCTACTACACCGATGACATCACTGCCAATCCTCCGGTGTGGAACCGCTTCAACAACGGCCTTCCCAACGTCATGGTCTGGGACATGTCGATTGATCGTGGTTCCACCACTCTGGCATTGTGGACCCGTAGCCGCGGCGCTTACGCCTGGCCGCTGCCCACCGGACCGGAAAGCGGTCCAGCAGGTCCGGCAACGATGTCGACTCCAGCGGCGAGTTCGACCTTAACCAGCAGCTCGGAGACCTTCACCTGGTACCCGAGCAGCGCGGCGCAAGCCTACTGGATCGACGTAGGCAACACTGCGGGCGGCAACAATTATTACCAGTCCGGGAGCCTGCCAACGACCACCCTGTCGCAGACGGTCACCACACTTCCCACCGACGGGAGTACGGTGTATGTCACCCTCTACACGCTGATCAACGGCAGTTGGGTAAGTTCCGCATACACCTACACGGCGGTCGGAGGAAGTTCCACCAAGGGCGTCATCACCTCACCCACTCCGCCAGGACCATTGTCTGGGGCGAGCCAGACCTTCACCTGGAGTGCGGGGTCAGGCGCAACCGCTTACTGGATCGACGCCGGCAGCACCGCAGGTGGCAACCAATATTTCCAGTCGGGAAATATCGGCAACGTTCTCACCGAGAACGTCACCGGACTTCCCACCAACGGCAGCACGGTTTATGTGACCCTGTATTCGCTGGTGTCGGGAAACTGGCTCGGCAACTCCTACACTTACACGGCGTTCAACGCGTCGGGTGCGGCTGGAATGCTCACAACTCCGAATCCTGGTTCCGTTCTTACCAGCGCGACGGTAACGTTTGGCTGGACGGCGGGAGCTGGTGCATCGGCATACTGGCTGGATCTCGGCAGTACGCCGGGCGGCAACCAGTACAACCAATCCGGCAACCTGGGTAACGTATTGTCCACCACCGTCAGCGGTCTGCCCACTGACGGCAGCATGATCTACGCGACGCTCTACTCGTTGGTAGGCGGCAACTGGATCGCAAATGCTTACACCTACACCGCATGGAATGGAACAACAGGTCTGGGCGTAATCACCTCCCCAGCGAACGGTTCGCCGCTAGCCGGCAGCCAGG
Source organism: Terriglobales bacterium (assembly GCA_049521375.1). GTDB lineage: Bacteria > Acidobacteriota > Terriglobia > Terriglobales > Acidobacteriaceae > Acidiflorens. The sequence continues at coordinate 2,532 of JBEKOW010000084.1, read as the reverse complement.
TGACGTTCACCTGGACACCGGGAGCAAACGCTACCGCATACTGGGTGGATGTCAGCACCGTGGCGCCAGGTGGAAACGACCTGGATCAATCCGGCAACCTGGGCAATGTCACCAGCTACACGATCTACAACCTTCCGGGCGGCGGAGCTACGATCTACGTCCGCTTGTACTCGTTGGTTGGAGGTCAGTGGGCGTCCCACGACTACACCTACACTTCAAACTAGGCGCAGCCAAACAGGAAGCTAAGCAGGCACGGACTCCGGTCCGTGCCTTTTTTCTAGGAACGGCTATCCTTCGACCAAGGACATAAGCCGGTGTGTTGACGTATTTGTTTAGAAGTTCTCGCACCAAAATCTTGGGTCCGACACGATAGAGTCTATCGAGCGGCATCCGAGAGTGAGGAGAGGGTGAAATGCGATTCGTGACCGTAATACTAATCACCGCATACATCGGTCTATTCTGCGACGGACAGATTAAGACTTCGCGCCCGGCGCGATCGAGCGCCGCCGATCCGGCCAAAGCCGTTACGAACGGCGTGTGGGGCGGCGAGCACATTCGCATGGAAGTAAACGACAGCGGCGCGGACATTGAATTCGACTGCGCCACCGGGAGTATTTCGCAACGCCTGCAGCTTGACGATGACGGACGTTTCAAGGTCCAGGGTATCTATATCGCTGAGACACCGGCCCCTGCCGCGGTCGATGGCGGCTTAGCTTCAGGTGTCAAGGCGACCTATACCGGGATCCTCACCGGGTCGAGCTTGCGGCTCGAGGTTTTCATCGAGGGACAGAACATGCCGCGTACTTTTGATCTGGCGCAGGGCGATCAGGGTCATCTGGCGAAGTGCGCCCACTCCGCACATCAGTGGGACCGCCCACGGCGAGGACAGCGGTTGAACGACTGAGGAAGCTCGCCTCGCCGAAGAAGAGGTGCGGGCGAGGCAGCCGTCGGCCCAGTGTGTCGACACTGCGCGATGCGGCATAGAACCGAGTACGCAAGTTGGACGACGTAATACAATCAGCAACACGGCCGTGTTGCGGCGCCTTCAGCGCGCCGACCATGACACGCGCGGCTTCAGATTTCAGGAAGTAGCGGCGAGCGCCGACGTCTCGCCCAGCCTGCCCGACCCATTCTGCATCCATTATCGTCAGGATCAGGACTGCGATACGTGGGGTTATCTCGCAGAATTTGTCAACGGGCTTCCAACCCGAGTCTCGGATGCGAATGAACGGGCCGACATCCACAGCGTTGCTCTCATTCTGCGTTACAAAAACTTGCGGGATGCCTGATCGCTATCAGTTCCTCCGGCCTTTGTTTCGGAGGCGGTAAAGCTGTTGAACGCCGCCTTCTCGGACATCAGAGTGCAGGCTGCCCTTCAGCTTTTCTTAAATCAATAGTGGCATTTGTAATTAACGGTTTTGCCCAAAAGCCGACACTAAGGACAACACCATAGGTCAGGTAGAGGAAGGTCATGCCGTTGCGCAAGCCCACATGATCTCCGATTCGCCCGATGATCACGGGCACGACCGCGCCGCCAATGCCCATGCCGGTTCCAAGGATTCCGGCAAATGAACCGTGGTGCTCAGCTACGGAATTGAGCGCCAGAGAAATCACGATGGGCCACATCACCGACGCGAAAAGGCCGATTGCGGGGAAGGCGAGGTGCGAGGTTTCCGCGGGTCCAAACAGGGCCGCCGACAGGCAGAGCAAAGCTCCGATAGACGCGCCAATTAAGACCCTGCGACTATCGAAGATCTTCAGGAGCAGCATTCCGATCAAGCAGCCTGCGGTCATCAGGCCCCAAAACCAGGAGACGGCGGCCGCACCCGTGGTGTGTGGATCGAAACCGTGGTACTGCGAGAGAAATTGTGAAATCCAATCTGCGGTACCCTGCTCGCAGCCTACGTAGGCGAGCATGGCAAAAAAATACATCCAGACTATTTTCTTCTTGATCAAGCCAAGATACATCTCTCTTGAACCGGCGCTTTCCTCGGCTGTGTACTGTACGCGCGGAAATTTCGACATCGCCAGAATGGCAATCATCAGGAGGGTGGACACTGCAAAAATCCAGTAGATTGAGGCCCAGGGCAAGTCGCGCGGAGTCAGGCGTCCGAGCACGCGAAGGAAGAGGTTATTGTCCTGTGCCCGGTTCTCCAGGTTAAGCACAAGGTAGGAGTAGATGCGTGGACTGAGGAACGACGCCGCGCCGAAAACGAACTGCGCCAGCGCGGAATAAAATGCGTAATGCTCCTCGCCTCCGGAGACACGGAGCAATGGGTTGATCGCGACTTGCAGCACTGCCATTCCGGCACCGATCACGAAATAGGAGACGATCGCGACGCGATATTCCGGGAAGAGAGCAAAACTGAGTGCGCCGAGCGCCCCAGCAAGAAAGGCCAGTATCATCACCGGTTTTTCCGTGAGCCGCTCGACCAGAAAACCGGCGGGGATGGACATCACGGCATAGGCAATGAAGAAAGAGAAGGCGAGAAAAGCCGCTGCTGTGAGGCTCACGTGAAAGCTATGGATAAT
>JBEKOW010000083.1:0-14792 GCA_049521375.1 Terriglobales bacterium | reverse complement strand
AGCAGCAAGCCTTTTGGCGTGACGCGGATGTAGGCCATCTCGGTGGCGATCGTGTCGACGACCTTCACTCCGGTCAGGGGCAGTGTGCATTTTTTCAGGATTTTAGGCTGGCCGTCTTTGGTGGCGTGTTCCATGGCGATGATCACGCGGCGCGCGCCTGCGACCAGGTCCATCGCTCCGCCCATGCCCTTGACCATTTTGCCGGGGATCATCCAGTTGGCGAGGTTCCCCTGCTCGTCGACCTCCATGGCTCCAAGGACGCTCAGGTCCACGTGCGCGCCGCGAATCATGGCGAAGGAATCGGCGCTGGAAAAATACGCCGTGCCGGGAAGTTCGCTGACCGTTTCTTTGCCGGCGTTGATGAGGTCGGCATCCTCGGTGCCTTCGACGGGATATGGTCCGATCCCCAGCATGCCATTCTCGCTCTGGAGAATCACGTCCATGCCAGGAGGCACGTGGTTGGCGATCAGCGTGGGCATGCCGATGCCTAGGTTGACATAGAATCCGTCGCGCAGTTCGCGCGCGATGCGCTTGACAATGCGGTCGCGTTTCTCAGTATCCTTGGCGGGCTTGGTTTCGGGCGGCATAGGTGTCTCCGGCTCAACAGTCGGTGGTCGTTTGTCATTGGTCGTTCGGGAAGTCGTTCAGCCAGAAAGCACCGCGGCGCCGAACGACTAGCGACAAACGACTACCGACCGGTTCTAGCTACTGGCGGCGGACTTCCGCAACGTCCTCTTCTCAATTTTCTTCTCGAATACCTGGCCTTGAAAAATTATTTTCACGTACACGCTCGGCGTGTGAACCAGGTCGGGGTCGAGTTCTCCGGGCTGAACCAGATGCTCGACCTCGGCGATAGTAACTTTCGCGGCGGTCGCCATCATGGGATTAAAATTCCGCGCAGTCTTGCGATAGACGAGATTGCCCCAGGTATCGCCCTTCCAGGCTTTGACGAAGGCGAAGTCGGCTTTGAGAGCGCGCTCCATGATGTAGGGGCGGCCGTCAAATTCGCGGGCCTCTTTTCCTTCGGCGACCATCGTGCCAACCCCGGTCGGAGTAAAGAAAGCCGGAATGCCCGCGCCCCCTGCGCGAATGCGCTCGGAGAAAGTACCTTGTGGAACCAGGTCGAGTTGTACGGTGCCATTCAACACCATCTGTTCCAGCAATTTATTTTCGCCGACGTAGGTTCCGATATGGCGCTTGATCTGGCCGTTGGCAAGCAGCAGGCCCACGCCGAAGCCGTCGACTCCCGCATTGTTGCTGATGGTGGTGAGGTTCTTGACGCCTTTGGCGGCGAGCGCACGAATGAGATTCTCGGGATTGCCGCAGAGGCCGAAGCCTCCGACCATGATGGAGGCTCCGTCGAACACGTCCTGGATCGCCTCTTCGGCGCTGGCGACGACCTTGTGCATAGCGAGGTGATTCTAAATCAAGTCGGAAGTCAGAAGTCAAATTGCAGAAGTAAACAGAGCTGCGAGCGTCGAGCGACGAGCCGCGAGCAATCGGGTCGGTTCAAGCTCGCGGCTCGTGGCTCGTAGCTGTTGTTCTACTTCTTCAATTTGACTTCTGACTTTTGACTTTTCCGTAGTTCGTGCGCGCGCTCGAACTCGGCCGCCAGTTCGCGGGTGTCGAGGTTCTCCCGGATATGCCCCAGGCGCTGCTCGAGCTTTTGCAAGGCCGCGCCCAGATTTTTCTTGTTCGTGATGGCGACATCGCGCCACATAGAATAAGGCGAGCCGGCAATGCGGGTGAGGTCGCGCAGGGCGCGTCCTCCGATGTCGAGAAGCGGAGCGTCGGGGCCGAACTCCTCCACCAGCGTGGCGGCCAGCGCGGTGGAGATCATTTGCGGGAGGTGGCTGATCCATGCGCAGAAGCGGTCGTGCTCGGCGGGGTCAAGCAGGGCGACGCGGGCGCCGATTTTCTCTACGCAATGCAGAAATTCTCCGCAACGGCCCGCGTGCGGATTCTGTCGCGGAAGCGGCGTAAACAGCCACGCCGCTCCTTCGAACAGATCGGCCTCCGCGAACTCAACTCCGGCGTGTTCCTTGCCCGCCATCGGATGTCCCGCCAGAAAGCGCTGTCCGGCATTGCGGCCAAAAGACTTCACGGCCTGCCGGACGATCTGTTCTTTGGTGCTGCCCACATCGGTGACCAGCGTCCGCGCGGGGAGCGATGGCCCGAAGCGGCCGACCAGGTCGAGAATCGAAAGCACGGGAGTCGCCAGCACAATCAGGTCGCTTCCGCGCACGGCCTCGGCCGGACTCGTTGTGCCCGATTCGATGGCGCCGCATTCGAGCGCGCGCTTGAGTACCGGCGCGCGGTCGCACCCGATCACGGTGCCAGCGAGATGGCGCTTGCGGAGCGCCAGTCCGAGCGACCCGCCGATTAAGCCCGTGCCGATGATGGTAACTTGCTTGAAAGGCATTTGTAATTTGCGATGGGTAATTTGAAATTGCGAATCGAAATCACGAATCGCAAATTTCCAAATTATCCTTACGCGATTGTTCGTCCCACCGCTGGGGCAATCATGCGGATCTCGTCCATCAGTTCCGCGAACTGCTCGGGATAGAGCGATTGCGCGCCATCCGAGAGCGCTTTATCGGGCTGGTGATGGACCTCGATCAGCAGCGCGTCTGCGCCGGCGGCAACCGAGGCCCGGGCCATGGGAGCGACCTTATCGCGGCGGCCGGTACCGTGCGACGGGTCGGCCGTCATCGGCAGGTGCGAAAGTTTGTGGATGATGGGGATCGCGGAAATGTCCATCGTGTTGCGCGTGTAGGTCTCGAAGGTGCGGATGCCGCGCTCGCACAAAATAATTTCGTAGTTGCCCCCCGCCAGCAGGTATTCGGCGGAGCACAGGAGTTCTTCGAAGGTGGCGGCGATGCCGCGCTTGAGCAGGATCGGCTTGCGCACCTTGCCCAGTTCGCGCAGCAGGTTGAAGTTCTGCATGTTGCGCGCCCCCACCTGGAAGATGTCGATATAGGGTAGCATCAGGTCGATCTGCGAGATTTCCATGACCTCGCTGATGACCAGCAGGTTGAAGCGATCTCCCGCCTCGCGCAGAATTTTCAGGCCTTCAAGGCCGAGTCCCTGGAAAGAATAGGGAGACGAACGCGGCTTGAATGCGCCTCCGCGAAGAACGCGCGCGCCCGCCTTCGCGATTTGTTCAGCCACTTTGAAGAGCTGCTCGCGCGATTCGACCGAGCACGGTCCGGCCATGACGATAATATTCTTGCCGCCGATTTCGACTCCCCTGGGGCACTTGACGACCGTGCCTTCGGGTCGAAAGTTGCGCCCCGCCAGCTTGTAGGGCGAGGTAATGCGGTGGACTTCCTGCACGCCGGGCAGCATTTCGACTTCGCGCGTATCGAAATCGGAACGCGCGCCCACGCCCCCGAGCACCGTCTTGAGCGCGCCCGTCGAGCGGTGCACCTCAAAGCCCATCTGAACCAGTTGATCGATCACGTGCTGGATCTGATCTTCACTGGCGGAATCTTGCATGGCTACGATCATGAGCGAACTCTTTTACCTTCCAGGAAATCGGTTACTTGCATCCTTGGCTTGCTCCGCCGTCACTTTGAAAAAACCGTCCTTCGCCCGGAAGAATCCCCATCCGGTTTCCGCACCCGTCAGTCCTCGAATTGCGAATCGAGCTCGGTCTCGTGATGGGCCGGTTGATCGTCGGGAACAATTTCGTGCTTCTGGATGTTGCGCATCACGTCCATGATGCGTTCATAGATTTGCGCCAGATCGCGCGGTGCGAGCGGCCCGGCGCTCGCTTTCTGCACATTCGCGATAACTTCCTTTTCTCGTTCGGGCTCATAGATGGGTAGGTTCGTATGGCGCTTCAGGCGGCCAATTTCCGCGGCGGCATTCGCGCGTTCGTTGAGCAGCGCTGCCAGTTGGCGATCCAGATCGTCGATTTTCTTGCGCCAATGGGAAATGTCCATAGAAGCTCTCAGCTCCCGGCTATCAGCTCTCAGTAGAACCGTAGTGCGTATATTCTCGCCCAGCCACCGCTCTAAATCAGCTTGGGTTGTTCAAATCGAGTAACTATCGTTTCGTCGCGGCTGAGGGCTGAGAGCTGGCAACTGTTAGCTGTCCTACGAATTCTGCCACAGATGCGGCCTCCCGTCCCGTGTTTTGTTCGATAACGTGCACGATGGCGCTGCCGACCACCGCAGCCTCGGCGAACTTGCCAACGGCGGCGAACTGCTCCGGAGTCGAGATTCCAAAGCCGACGGCTACTGGCAGCCTGGAGAACCGCCGGATGCGCTTGACCAGAGTTTCAGCATCGCCGGACATCTGCTGCCGCTCGCCCGTGACCCCCGTGCGTGAGATCGCGTAGATGAACCCGGTGGAGACGTCCGCGATCTGCTTCAAGCGCTGATCGGTGCTTGTAGGCGCGGCAAGGAAGATGGTGGCGAGATCGTTCCTGCGCGCCTCGCACAGGTAATCGTCCGACTCTTCGATGGGAAGATCCGTGATCAGAACGCCGTCGATTCCGGCCGCGCGCGCGACGTGGCAGAACTTGCCGAGCCCCATGCGCAGGATCGGGTTGAGATAGGAGAACACGACGAGTCCGGCGGATTGGGAATGCTCGCGGATTTCGGCGGCGAGTTTTAGAACGTGTTCGAGGGTGGTTCCATGCTTGAGGGCGCGCTCGCTGGCGCGCTGGATGACGGGGCCGTCGGCGAGAGGGTCGCTGAAGGGGACCCCTAGCTCGATGGTGCTGGCACCGGCGTCAATGGCGGCAAGAATGACTTCGCGGGTGGTCGCGATGTCGGGGTCGCCGCAGGTTACGTAGGCCACGAGGGATGGCTTTCGCTCGAAGTGGAAGGGCATGGAAGAATCATTGTAGATGGGTTGCCGGCGGTCGTGAAGGCTCGGGCCAAACCGTGCGGAATTTCTTATACTGGCGTATCTCTTGGCAGCAACGATCTTGTGGCAGAGAAATTGATGAGGCGGCACATGATCAAAACCACCAAAACCAGAAGCTTCGCATTGGTCGTGCTGCTGAGCGCAGCGTGGCACGCAGCAGCACAGAAAACCGAAACCGCTTATCCAAAGATGGCTCCCCTGGAACAATATCTGATGGAGGACAGAAATGCCGAGGTCACGCTGGCGCGGAGCGCGGCTCCGGAATCGATTTCGCACGATGCCGAGATCCTGGTCATGGGGCGGCATGGTTACGAGACCGCGGTCAAGGGCAAGAATGGTTTCGTGTGCCTGGTTGAACGTTCATGGACGGCCCCAATCGACGATCCTAATTTCTGGAATCCCAAGCTGCGTGGTCCCATATGCCTCAATCCGCCCGCAGCGCGATCCTATCTTCCACTCACGATCAAGAAGACCGACGTCATATTAGCCGGACAATCCAAGGCGCAAATGTTCGCCGCCATAAAAGCCGGCCTCGACAAGAAAGAATTGCCGACGCCCGAAGTTGGCTCAATGGCTTACATGATGGCGAAGGAACAGTACCTGGGGGATAGTGGCCAGCACTGGCATCCTCATCTGATGTTTTTCCTCCCGCTGACGGACACCGCGACGTGGGGCGCAGAACTGAAAGGCTCTCCGATTTTTGGGGCCAAAGACCCTGAGGACCGGCTGACGATATTCTTTGTGCCGGTCGCCAAGTGGTCGGACGGGACGGCCGATTCGACGGGTGGGCACTGAGGTTCGACTGCCGATGTCAGGTGGGCTTGAGAATCGTTAGTCCTGGGGATGCGCGGTTTGTGGTGGGGGTTCCGGGGAGGAGCTCCGCAACCACACTGGCGGCAGGTCACGCCAGGACGGGTGGACAGATGTACATGCGCGTGCGGAAGCCGTTGCTCATGGCCGAAGGCGTCTTCTGCAGCGCGGGCAGCTTCGTGTTGGGCTAACTCTGCAGAACTTCACCGCCGCGGACGCGATGGGAGCTTCAAGGCCTGAAGCAGGGACTGAAAGTCGGCGGGCGGTTCGCAATCGATGGATACGTTCTCACCTGTCCGTGGATGAGCAAATCCGAGGTGCGCGGCATGGAGAGCGACGCGCGTAATCCGCCGCTCCGACGCCTCCTCGGGATGATACTTCCGGTCCCCGATCACTGGATGACCGAGCGCCGAAAGCTGCACCCGGATCTGATTCTGCAATCCGGTCACCAGCAAAACCCGGACCAGCGAAGCGCCGCGCAGAAGGCGCTCGACCGAATAGCGAAGTTCCGCTCGCGCCGCTTTCGGGTCGCGCTCCCGGGTCAACTTCTGGAACATTCCTTCCTGCCGGAAGTGGTGAACGAGCGTTCCCTCTTTATTCTTGTCCTTAAGGTGCCCGCGCACGACGGCGAGATACTGCCTCACCGGACTATGCTCGAGAAACTGCCGCACCAGCGCCTCGCGATCCGGCCAGGTTTTGGCAAACAGCAGGATGCCGGAGGTGTAGCGATCGATGCGATGTACGACAAAGGCCCGTTGCCTCTTGTGTTTTAGCTCCGCGGAAAGAAGGGACAGAGCGGATGGCGCACCGGAGTTCTCCGCAGGCACGGCCAGAAGCTTGGCGGGCTTATTGAGAGCGACGATGGCATCGTCCTCGTAGAGCACGGTAAGTTCCCGCGAGGAGCGAGGTCCGCGATCGTTCTGTCGACTACCCGGCCCTCCGGCGTATCGACCGCCTTGTCGTGGAAACTTCTTCATGACGATGATCCCGTGACTGGTGCTCCCGCCCGCCGGTGTGTTCCCGCCGCCCCTCCTTCACGGGGCAGAACAACACGGCTGGCATTCGCAAGTTCCATGGAGCGGGTACAGATGGTTGATTCGCTACCGGCCAGAAGGCCTGGATCGAGGCCAATTCACTTGGGGTGGGAGACCGGAATCGAAAACGCCGCAAAACTTGAATACAAGAACTTGCAGGGCGCCGGTGCGCTCCAAAAACGCTTTAACCCACCACAGTAATTGCTAGTAATCAGTCAATGGTCAGTACCGGGGCTATGGGGTTATCGCCCTCCACCCGACCCCGCTCCCACGACCGAAATTCGTGGTGTGCGCGGACGTTTACTTCTCTGCACAACCCTCACGTGAGGGCCGACCCCAGCCGAAACCTGCCGAATCCGCGTCCGTAGCTCGTCTGACAACGACCCGCTACCGCAGCGATTGTACCTCAGTGTAGTCTCAAAACCGAAAGCGCCGGCCCGTTTCTTGTGGACTTCGTGATCGGGCAGTTGCAGCCCGACACTCACCGCGTTCATACTCCCACCATGACACTCAAAAACGCGGCGCTGCTGGCTTTCGTGGGGACGCTTCTAATGACGGCTCTCCTGGTGTGGAATTTCGTCTCCACCCTGATTAATGTTCTGCGGAGCGTGGAGGCTCCGGTGCTGTTGTTCTCCTCTCTGATTTACGCGTTTGGTTCCCTTACCGTTACGGTATTCTTTTTCGTGTTTCAGAAAAGACAGTCGTAAGTTTGGCGAGGACGGCTCTGGCTTGTTTGCCCGTCCGGCCATTCCAGACCTCAATTCTCCGCAGCAGTGGACTGAGCGGAACTGACCAGACTGGCAGGAACTCCGCGGACTAGACTCTTTGATATGACAGTACAGTTGGAAGCAGCGGTACCGACTGACCAAAAATCAGCCACATCTTCACCGACGATAACTGAAAGCAGCAAGCCGACCAAGTTCCGTCGCAACAGTCGAGTCCATAACGGTTCGCAGCTACTTTGCAGGGAGTGCAACCCACAAGCCGAGCAGGAGCAGAGGCGCGATAGAAAGAAGCGGTTCGCAGCTGGAAAGAGATGAGCTTGAGTCTGTCCCGCTCAACCCACTCGGCGGTTCTCCGGCTCAGATATTTCGCATTTGGTTGCGGACGCTTAAGGCTAGGGCTGAAAACATCAGCGAGCGATTCTGCGGCGATTTGGGCTGCCCGAAAGGGTTCGGGTCGGTTTCTGCGTATCACAAGTCAAGGAAGCCCGGGGTACCTGTCTGGAGGCGCGAGCACGGCCGGGGTTGGCGAAAAGCCTTCGCTAGAGCCTTCAAACTGCATGTGCAGGCCAGTTTGCCGGATTGGAAATTCTCTGAGATGACTCCGGTAATTAGCAGTCCGCAGGTCATATCGGTAGAGTTCACAATGGGTGAAGGTATGAAGCGAGTACTGATTCTAATTCTGGCAATCTCGACCTTGGCGGTGGCGCGGGATAAGAAACCAAAGCCTCAGCCGGGGCCTTATGTATTCACCAGCAAAGCGTCGGCCCAAACACTCAAAGGGTTCATCGTCCAGGCAAATCTCAGACAAGGCTACACGCTCGATTCCGACAGTCAGCTCCAGTTCCGCTTCTCGATTCCGGGGGAACTGCCTTTCATGGATTCGATGCTAACGATCACGGGTATTTGCAAAGGCATGACCACAAGGAAGGTGTGGTTCTACTCGTTGGTGGAACTCAATGGCACGACAAAGGTGAGTGTTCAGCCAGTCTGGGAATATCCGGACGAGGACTGCCAAATGCAAACTCGTCAGTTTATTTGGAACCAACCAGAGGAGATGGCGGCATTTCAGGCAATGCTCGACAAGGCTCCCGCTGCGAGTACCCAAGCTCCGACTGCAGCTGCAATTCCTAGTCCGACGCCAGCGGCATATAAACAACAAGTGGGGCCTACCAAACAATCTGCAGCCCAGCCCAGTTCGACAGATGAGAGCCTGGGAGACGCGTCGCGACGGGCGAAGCAGCATGCGGCTTGCCTTGAATTAGCGAAGGACAATCCCAGCGTCACATGCAGGTGAGCACCGGAAAACCGAGAACGCGAAGAGGACGACCGAGCATTGTGACTCGCCAAGCTACTGACTGGAAGCTCTCTTCATCGCCTGCGCTACCCAAGGGGAAATCCCATGGGGGGCGAAAGGCTGATAGACGACGAACGGAATAATCCTTGCGTTTTCCTGCAAACCTGCCTTGCTCACTTCCATCCCATGACAACGTTTGTATTTCCTGCCGCTACCGCAGGGACAAGGGGCGTTTCTCACGAGAATTTCCATGACTCCTCCCAAACATGTTGGTTACTGGGCCAGGGTCTTTTTATTCCCACAGAAATCCGAGAGGTTGATGGCGGGTCGCTGACTTTCAGACTAAAAACCCAATTGTTAAGCCTAAGCTACCCCATGTCCCCGAAGATGGCAATCGGGAAATAGGACAGTCAACACGCGGGTAAATGCCTCAGGTCTACGAACCTCAGAACTATTCTTACAGTGACCCTTGGGTTCTAATCGCATTCAAGACCTGCCTGGGCGGTACGCACACAGATTCAAACCAGCGGCTGATGTAGGTCTGGGCGTGCGCCTCGCCACAAAAGTGACGCGCAGAAGGACTTGCAGCAGCGGTCAAATCCCATTTGATTACCGAGAGCTTCTGATCCGAGCACTCGATCACAAACCAATGGATCGGATTTTCACTGACGATCCGGCAAATTTCGCATTGGAATTGTTTCAGACTCGACATGCCCCCCCTCCGTCGAGCAGAGGCTCGACAACAGACAGTATAACGGCGAAGGTGCCCTATCCCGGGGGTGGTGATTATGCGGTTTTCAAAAGACTGGCCCTGGGAACTCAGGCAAGTTGAGTTGCGCATGCATGCGCGGCATATTGAAATCCAGCGGCAGCGACACCACATCAACTGCGTGCTTTTGAGCCAGGTAGGCAAGCGGTAGCGCCCGCACATGGGGAGATTATGGCAGATTGGATAGCGTCACGATTATGGGGGTGTGGTCAGAGGGCTTTTCCTGTCCCCGAGGCCCCTTATCGATTTCGCAGCTTTCCAGCCGATCTGCCAGCGTTCGGGATAACAGGAAGTGATCGATTCGTATGCCTCGATTGTTTTGGAACGCCTGCCGAAAGTAATCCCAAAATGTGAAATGTCCAATTTCGCCCACGTGCAACGACCGGAACGCATCCGTATAGCCCATGCCCAACATCGCACGGTAGCGGGCTCGCGGCTCCGGCTGAAACAAAGCATCGTGCTCCCACGAAGACGGTTTGTGACAGTCGATGTCCTCAGGAATCACGTTGAAGTCGCCGCCTATTAGTGTCGGTACATCGTCCTGCTTCCATCTGATCATTTGCTGAGTCAGTCGATCCATCCAAGCTAACTTGTATGCAAACTTCTCACTCCCTACCGGATTGCCATTGGGGGCATAAATATTGACGATGCGGACGTCTCTGATGATTACCTCCAAGAACCGAGCATGACTATCGGAATCGTCTCCGACGAGAGCCTTAGCAATCGTCTTCATCGGATGTCGGGACAGAATCGCCACCCCGTTATAGGCTTTCTGCGTTACCGCGACACCTTCATAGCCGAGCGCCTTGAAGGCGTCGAACGGGAACTCCGTCCCCTTCAATTCCTGCAACAACATCACATCCGGTTCGCGAGCTTTCAGCCATGCCGTGACATGGGTCAGCCGAGAGCGAACGGAATTCAAATTCCAGCTAGCGACTTTGAACATGATCCACATTCTAGCGTTGCGGGAGAAGAACCACCGCTGTCAACTGGCGCACTTAAAGAACTGGCGACTCTAAATCCCACAAGCTCCGCGAACGACAGCATGCTGCACGGCTGCCAGGTTGGCTGTTTCGTCTTATACTTCACGCATGGAAGCAATCATCAAAGGCGCTATCCCCGTTCTGCCTGCCGCCGACACGACAGAGTCTTTGCATTGGTGGACGAAAGTATGCGGCTTCAAGGAAACCTTTCGCGACAGTACTCCCCCGACCTATGCGGGGATCAATCGCGGCGAAGCCCACCTGCACATTGCTGGAATGCATGACAAGGAACTGGCGCGGAAGGTCGGCGACCAGACCATGGTGCGGCTTGCCGTCAAAGGTATCGAGGCCCTGTATGCCGAATACCAGCAACGCGGAGGCAAGGTGCATCCCAATGGTCTATTGCAGACCAAACCGTGGGGCACCAAAGAGTTCGGCGCGATTGACCCCAACGGCGTGTGCGTGACGTTCCAAGAATAGTTACAGGGCGCCCAGATCGCCGCCGGCAGCGACTTTCCCGCTCGCACACAGCAGCAGATGCCGGTCGTTGACGATTGCCACATGCATGTTAGATATTGTGACGCATGGACGCTGAACGCATCATTGACGAAATCGAGCAACTACAGGAGATGTTCGAAGCGCCGGATATCAGGCCGCTCAGCGCGAGCGACATCTCCGCTGCCAATCGCAGGCACGACGAAATGCTGGCGCATAGCCCGTGGTTTCGACTTTGGCAACGGTACGGGGTCTGCTGCCGAACCGAGTCCCCGACATTCGGGTTCGGCGAAATCGAGAGATGACCCGGGCGCCAATCAACGTGAAATGCGAAGAAGAAAGCCGTCAATGCGCTGCCCAAACTCACTGAGATCGAACATGCGGCAGGGCTACCAGCCTGAAACCGGTTTGCTCGGTCCTACTTGTTTCCAGAAGTCCATCATCGGATGAATTTGCGGGCGGCAGGAGCGGCAATAGTATGAAGATTCCGCTGATCTTCTCTTTCTGGTCTGTATGGACTCCTACTTTATCGTCCGCTACCGACCAGTTGGGGAAATCATCGCGCCACAGACTTTGTGGGGCGCAGCGTTGGGGCTGCTCGGTGCCTCTTTTCCAGCCTTCTACATTCCCCTGGTAAAAGGCAGAGCATGCGAACGAAGGCGTGAAAAGAGTACCTGCGAGTCTCTCCTTTCGAGATTACGTCGTCTTGCCATGCGAATGGAGATGGGAACTTGAGCGAGATTGGAGTCGATTGAAGGTAGGGAATCATGTCGCCACGGGCGCCCTTTTCTGTGGAGACCCGGTCTTATGATGCTCTCAAAAACGCAAGCTCGAAGGTTGAGCAGCGGCTATCAGTCAGTCACTGACCAAAAGTGTGAGCTAAGGTTCTTTGGGATTGGGGTGGGAGACGGGAATCGAACCCGCAACCGTCGGAGCCACAGTCCGATGCTCTACCAAGTTGAGCTACTCCCACCGCAGATTTCGATTATAGCAATTACGAAGGAGAACGGCTTTCGGCTCTCGCTCTGGGCTTTGGCATCAGAAATCGAGCCGCGGTGTGGATAACAGAACTGATTCCACGGAAAACACAGATTTCAATGTCTGGAGAGAGGTATTCAGGACGAAAGCAACGGTTAGAGATTGAATGGATAACGACGGAGATTTCATCGATGAAGTCCGAGAGCTTAGAGCCTAACGCCCAGAGCGGAAAAGCCTAACGCCCAGAGCAGAAAGCCCAGAGCCGAGAGCCGAGAGCCTGGACCAGCCTATCTCCCCAGTCCCATGTACTGGAACCCCATGGCTTTCAGCCGCGACGAATCCAGCAGGTTCTTCGTGTCGATAATAATCGGGCGCTTTACCAGGTGACGAATTTTTGCGAAATCCAGCGACCTGAACTCCGGCCATCCCGTGGCCACGATCAGGGCATCGACGCCCTCGGCGACTCCGTAGGCAGATTCGCAATACTTCACCGTGCCATTGAGCTTCTGGCGCGCATTCGGAATCGCAACCGGATCATACGCTCGGACGCGCGCTCCCTTGGTCAGCAGGTTCTGCACGAGTTGAACCGACGCCGATCCGGCCACCGAGTTCGTGTTCGGCTTGAACGACAGTCCCAGAATTCCGAGATCCTTATTCTGCACCGTGTCCAGCGCGCCCGAAATCTTCTTCAGCAGGCGATCCGCCAGGTCCAGATTCACATCGCGAGCGGCATTGAGGACCTTAAGGTCAACATGGTTTGCCCGCGCCAGCACGGTGAGCGAATCCATGTCGCTTTGCGCGAAAATTCCACCCATGCCCGCGCCCGGCTGCAGGCAGCGGGGAGCAATTTTCTTATCCAGTCCCAGCGCCAGCGACAGGCTGACCGCATCGGCATTCACGTGCTCGCATAGGCTGGCAATCTCATTGATGAACGAAATCTTGGTTGCGACAAAGGCGGTCGTCGCTTCGCGCGCCAGTTCCGCTGTCTCGTAATTGGTAACCAGCACGGGAACGCCGCGCATCACCAGCGGATGGAAAATCTGCTTGAGCGACGAGACCGCCTCACCCGAAGCTGTACCGAGCAGAATCCGGTCCGGCCAGTTGAAGTCTTCCACCGCGCATCCGTTGGTGAAGAACATGGGCTGGCATACCAGCAGGCTGCGCAGCGCATTTTCTTTCAAGGCCTTTTCAATCAGCGTAGTCGATCCCACGCTCACCGGGGTGACGATCGACAAGACCTGGAAACTGCCGGCTGTCCGCGCCAGGCGCAATACGATCTGTTCCAGGCCTTCGGCGGAATCTTCCGCAAGAAATATGACTTGCGCTTTGCGCGCCAGGTCTTCGGGATCCGCAGAATACACCAGCCGCCCGGCGCGCACATTGCGCCGGATTACCTCTTGCAGATTCTTTTCGTAAAACGGCGTATTGCCCTTGGCCAGTTCCACGAGCTGTGTGCCATCGGCGTGACAGCTGCAAACAGGTGTGCCGAAATCGGCAAGGCACGCAGAGATAACCGTAGCGAGATACCCGGATCCATAAACGCCAATTTGCATAATCCCACTTCCGATCTTTTCAGATCTTTCCAGAGCAACCGCAGGCCCGGAATCCGGCGCAGGGTTCTCGAGCCCGTAATTTCATGGTAATCCCGCTGGCGGAGTTAGCAATGATCGAAAGGTACATGACCTTCCGAGGCAGGAGAATGGCCGACGGTTAAGACTTTTGAGGGGTTCTTAGAGCACCGTTTCGGGCGCGGCTAGAGATTGAACTAGGTTTTCGAGGACAATTGGCCGCGTCCTAACGGGAGGGGAGCCAGATCGAGCCAGTGCCCTTGCGTCTCCCGCACGAACATGAGTTCGTCGACGTGAACTTGACGCTTTCCGTCGAATTCTTTCCACCGTTCGCGCGCAACGATGGTCGCTTCCCGGGCCTGCTCGTCGGTCTCGGTTTTCATAATCGTGAGATGCGGAATGTAGGGCCAGTTCTCCGGACAGCACAACATCTTCCCGCCCAGCTGATCGTGCAACTCGCGCATTTTGTATGCGGCTCGCTTTACCTGGATGAAAACCGTAGGCGTGGTCGGTAGAAAAGTCTCGACGTCACCCAACTCCACATCGAATGGGATTACGCGGCTGCAGGCCTGTTCCAGAAATCCCAGCGCCGCCGCTTCCGCGCCCACCAGTTCGCGCGGTGGCAGAATGGTCAGGTGAGCCGCCATGTGGGGCATCGTAGGATGGAGTTCCTTGCGGAGGTTTTCCACGAACAACCCGACCGGATTGCGGACGTACGTAACCAGCGCGTAGCGGGAAACAGGCATGACTTTCGAATTAAAATTATATCGTGTGCGCGGCCCTGGCGGGCAATGCCACCTTCAGGGAGGGTCACGGAGGTCACTCGGCTGCTTCATCTATAATGCAATGCAGTCGGGGCGTAGCGCAGCCTGGTAGCGCACCTGCCTTGGGCGCAGGGGAAAACCGCTCCGCTGATTCCAAATAACTTAGACGCGTTTCATCCGAATTTGCTCACCTGCCTCGGAGGAAACGTGACGCACGCGCAGTTCATCAAAGAACGGCAATACCTCTTCAACGTCTCACCCGCAACCATAGAGTGGTATGAGCAGAGCTTGCGCTGGCTCGGCGTTGAAGCCCCGACTCCCGACGATCTCAAATCATTCGTGTTTCGGATGCGCGAGAAGGGCCTCAAGCCCACGGCGTGTAACAACCGCATCCGTGCCGTGAATGCGTACCTAAAGTGGGCGGGCTCCCAACACCGTGCCTCAAAGTTGAAAGAACCTCAGTACATCCTTCCCACATTCACAACCGTGCAAGT
>JBEKOW010000082.1:0-15111 GCA_049521375.1 Terriglobales bacterium | reverse complement strand
GGGATGCCATGAGATTTCCGGTCTCGAGGACGAGGGCAGGATCGGAACCGAGTTGACGTTCGAGGGCAGCAAGCCGATTGAACGGCTCGACTTCGCGCTGCTGACGGAAGTGGCGCAACGCGGGACTGGCGAACCGATCACGGATCCGGAGGATAGGGCGCGGCTTCCGGAGGGTCCGGCGAAGGGGCCGTGGTATTCGCATATCGGTTTAGCCAGGAGAGCGGGCTTCCGGCGTCCTACCAGTACCGGCCGCTCGACTACCGGCGCGACATTCAGGAAGGCTGGTGGGTGGTCAAGAAGTACAACTGCATGGGATGTCACCAGTTTATCCCGGGGCAGCAGACGGCGCTGATGGGGATGAAGCACTACCAGGATGCGCAGGAACAGCTTCCGCCAAAGTTGCTGACCGAAGGGGCGCGCGTCGATCCGCAGTGGTTGCTGCGTTTCCTCTCGAATCCGGCGCTCAGCGATACCGATACGAATCGCGATGGCGTGCGGTCGTATCTGCAAGTGCGGATGCCGACGTTCAGCTTCTCGGAAAACGAACTGGGCAAGCTTGTGCGTTTCTTTGAGGCGCTGTCGCGCCAGCCGTTCCCGTACATTCCAGAGTCGGACACGACTTTGACCGCTAAGGAAACGGATATGGCGCGCAGCTTATTCTCCAGCACCGCGGCGCCTTGCCTGAAGTGCCATGCGACGGGGGATCCGGCACACGACAAAAATGCGACCGCACCTAATTTCCTTTTGGCGCGCGGACGTTTGAAGCCTGATTGGGTGGAGCGGTGGCTGATCGATCCGCAGGCGATCAGTCCGGGGACCGCGATGCCTTCGGGATTGTTCAAGCGCGAGAACGATCACTGGGTGTTCTCGGGGCCGACGCCGCCTTCGTTTAACGGCTACGACAAGGATCAAACGCGGTTGCTGGTGAATTACATTTTGCAACTCACGCCCGAGGAGCAGCGACGGGTAGCGGGAGCGATGGGCCACAGCCAGGCCAGCAGCAAGACTTCTCCGCGGGAGAAGCAATCGTCGAACAGTCAGAAAAGCGCTCCGCTCAATCGCGAGCCAGCGATGCGCGGTGGCGGACAGTGATCCGTCGGGCAATGAGCAGTAGAATGTGGCAGACATCTCATTCAATTTCAGGAAAGGTGTAAAGAATCATGAACCGGAAACTGTGGGTAGTGCTGGTTGGCCTGTGCGCGATCATCAGCGTGGGCCTCGTCTCGTTGACAGGATGCAGCAAGAAGAGCGAAGAGTCGTCGGCCGCTCCGAGCAATATGGCTTCGCCTGCGCCGGCGGCAACGCCGATCGATCCCGCGACCGCGGCGAGCGTCAGCGGCACGGTTAGTTTTACGGGAACCGCTCCCAAGATGGCAAAGATTGACATGAGCCAGGATCCGGCGTGCAAGGGCGTGAACATGGCGGAGAGCGTGGTTGATGATGGGGGAAAGCTGTCCAATGTTTTCGTTTACGTGAAGGACGGGTTGGGTAGCCGGACGTTTGACGTTCCGAGCACTCCGGTCACGATTGAGCAGAGCGGGTGCAAATATCATCCTCACGTGCTGGGAGTGATGGCAGGGCAGACGATCAAGGTGGTCAACAGCGATCCCACGACGCACAATATTCATCCGACTCCGGCGGATAATCGCGAGTGGAACGAATCGCAGCCTCCACAAGCGCCGGCGTTGGAGAAGAACTTCGCGCGCGAGGAGATCATGCTGCCGGTGAAGTGCAATCAGCATCCGTGGATGAAGATGTATGTCAACGTGGTGAAGACTCCGTTCTATGCGGTCACCGGGCCGGACGGCAAGTTTGAAATCAAGGGACTGCCTCCGGGAACCTACACGCTGGCGTTCGTGCAGGAGAAGCTGGGTACGCAGGAGCAGAAAGTCACACTGGCTGCCAAAGACAGCAAGACCGTGGATGCGACTTTCAAGGCGGAATAGTTGCGACAAGCAAGAGAAGCCGCCGGGACCGGCGCGGACAGGAGTGTCCGCGCCACACGATCTGCCAGACGGCCTGAACTGAAGGAGGGCGGTTGCTTACGATGACGATGCTGGTGATATCGCTTGTCCTTGGTATAGCGCCTCTATTCGGTATTGCCTGGACATTTGTTACGGGCACGATCAGGACGCAGGATGGCTTGTTCATGAGCCTGATCCTGCTGACTCTGTCGGGCGTCTTCATGCTGAATGCCTACTGGGAGATGCGCGACCACGGCGCGCTGGCTTTTCTGCATAAGAATAAGGCGGCTCCTGCGGTTTCTCCCGCCGCATCTTCAGCGGCTCCGAAAGCGGCGGCGAAGGCCGCTTCTGACGTCAAAGAGGCGAAGCCCAAGGAGAGCGAAGGCTAGAATCTCCGACCCCTCATGGCTGCGCAACCTACTCTGCCGGTGACCGAGATATCCTCCGCTGACGGTGACAAACCACTTGAGCCGCGCGCGGCGCGTCCTCGTATGTCGACGCGCAACCGGCTGCTGTTTTTTCTGACAGCGTGGCTGCTGGTGCTGATGCCGTTTCTTTTCTGGTGGAGCACGTGGTTCGGGCGCGCGCTTACTGACAAGGAGATGCGCGAGTATCTCCACGACAATGCTCATCCACGGCATATTCAACATGCCATCGTGCAACTTGGACAGCGCATGAGCCAGCACGATGCGAGCGCGGCTCGCTGGTACGGCGATCTAGTGCGGGTGGCTACCGATCCGCATGAGGAAGTGCGCAGCACCGATGCCTGGGTGATGGGCCAGGATACGGCGGGCCCCGGTTTCCACGAGACTCTTCTCAAGATGCTGGGCGATTCGTCGATGACGGTTCGCGGCAATGCGGCGCTGTCGCTGGTGCGATTTGGCGACAACTCCGGTCGAGCACAGATCGTTGCTTTATTGCAGCCGGTCGTGATTACGAGCGCTTACTCCGGTCGCGTCGTCGATAGCGCATCGGTGGGTACGGCTGTGCATCAGGGTGGGCTTATCGCCAAGCTGCAAAGTGCGAATGGTCAGGTTCATGAGGTGCGCTCGCCGATTACGGGGCGCGTACGTCTAGTTTCTGCTGCCACGGGAGCCGGCGTAACTTCGGGGACTGCGGTCGCGACCGTGGATCCCGGAGAAGAGCAAGTGTGGGAAGCGCTGCGCGCTTTATACGTGATCGGGCAAGTCGATGACTTACCTGCAATTCGGCCTTATGAAAGGGAATTGCCGGAGGTTCCGGAGCGGCTGCGGCAGCAGGCGGTCGATACGGAACGGGCAATTCAGGAGAGAGCGCGCTAGCAGGAATCGTCGTCAGGGCTGCGCGCTGTCTGTTCTGTCAGGCATGTTCCCGGTCTGCACCGTACCACCCCCCGCCCCCCACCTCCCACCCCCCTTGTACCCGGTATATTAGAATCATTGACTTAGCGATTTTTTCCTTGCAAAGTATTGATTCATCACTGTTTATATGCAAAGTATTGATTGCATATGACTTAGAACCAGAGAGAGCGGTGTCTTTGCGGTGTTTCTTCTCAAAGTATTCAAAAAGAAAGACTTAAATGTATAGTCTTCTAAAATAAGGAGTTACATCATGGCTTTCAATAATTGTCAAAGAACAGACAGACCCGACGCGACACATTAACGTGCCCTAAGGTTGAGTTGAGTCTAGTGTGAAGGCTAAGTCAAGTTTTTTGCTGGCTGCGTCCAAGCAGTTAGCGTCCAAACGCCCGCGGGCGCGAACTGCGGGACCGAGTTTTCGATTGGCGAATGGATTCTTGATTTGTACGGCAATATGCCGTACAGTAAGAGGAAAGAGGTGAACCTATGGCGTCTGTGCGGCAAGGCAGAATCGAGGCCCGGGTGAGCCGCGAACAGAAACGACTGTTTGAGCGGGCCGCTGCGATCGAGGGGGTTACGCTGACCGATTTTGCCATCTCAAGCATGCAGCGCGCTGCGGCCAGCGTGCTGCAGGAGCACTCGATCATGGAGTTGAGCGTGCGCAATCAACGAGTGTTTATGGAGGCATTGCAGAATCCTCCGGAGCCTAACGAGGCTCTTCGCGAGGCTGCACGGGTCTACATGGACACGAAGTGAGTTTGTGATCGCCGACAGAAGTAAATACAACATCGAGCCGCTCGGTGACCACGACCGAGCGGCCTTTTCATGCGGGAAGGCTTCTCTGGACCGATACTTTCGGGAGCAGGCATCGCAAGATGTAAAGCGGGGGCTCGCCAGCGTTTTCGTCATTACCCCGAGAGATGATCCTAAAACCGTTCTCGCTTACTACACCCTCTCCAGTAGAGAACTCAAACTCGAACAGCTCCCAGAGGGAATCGCGAAGAAGGCGGGGAAGTATCGGCATGTCGGTGTGACGCTTCTCGGGAGGATGGCAGTTGCTGAGAAATGCACGGGCACGGGGCTTGGTGCGCTAACCTTGATGAGTGCACTGGACAAGAGCCTGGTGGCATCCAAAGACGTTGCATCGTGGGCGGTGTTTGTCGAAGCAGTCGATAACGCGGCAGCAAGCTTCTATCGGAAATATGGATTTACTGAACTGCCGGAAGACAAGCTCAAGCTCTTCCTGCCCATGAAGACGATAGCAAAACTGTTTTCGTCGTGAGGCGTCCCGCTACGGACATGCGAATCTCGGAAATATCAGTCGGCCTGGAACCTAATAGCTCATCGGGCCGACTTCTTTTTCTACTTCTGCGATGTCGACCATGACGATTGCGTCCCAGGGGCAGCCATCAAGGAAAGCGCCTTCGGGGCCTTTGCTCACGCACTTCTTGCATCCGATGCAGAGGATGGGGTCGACTTCGATGCGGCCGAAGGGAGGGTGGTCGGGATCCTCAACCCAGAACATGCAGTCTTCCACGGGACAGTACTCCACGCAGGCAGGCGAGCCGGCGCAGCCAGTGCAGCATTCGGTGATGACGGCCAGCTCTTTGGGCTTTTTCTTGCGCGGAGTGGTCAGGCCCTTGGAGCGAGGCTCCATCTTTAATTCGTCAGGGACCATTCCGGGCGCTTTGGCGAGTTCCGACGCCGTTGGCATTGAGGGGCATTATATCCCGGGTGGCGCGGTTTTCAAGGGGATTTATCGGGCCTTCCAGTCGTCCCTCCGGGACTTAAATCCGTTACGGCTGGGGGTCCCGGCGCTGAAGCGCCGGGCTATTGTCAGTCGTCCCTCCGGGACTTGAATCCGTTACGGCTGGGGGTCCCGGCGCTGAAGCGCCGGGCTATTGTCAGTCGTCCTTCCGGGACTTAAATCAGTTACGGTCGGGGGTCCCGGCGCTGAAGCGCCGGGCTATTGTCAGTCGTCCCTCCGGGACTTGAATCCGTTACGGCTGGGGATCCCGGCGCTGAAGCGCCGGGCTGTTGTCAGTCGTCCCTCCGGGACTTGAATCCGTTACGGCTGGGGATCCCGGCGCTGAAGCGCCGGGCTATTGTCGGTCGTCCCTTCGGGACTTGAATCCGTTACGGCTGGGGATCCCGGCGCTGAAGCGCCGGGCTATTGTCGGTCGTCCCTTCGGGACTCTAGCCAGGAACCTAGCATTATTCGCGTGACCCTGCCTAGCGCCAGAGGCGGGTGGCGTAGTCGGCCATGCTCAGGGACAGGAGGATGAACAGGAAGAAGATTGCGCTCACGATGACGAGGCCGGTTAATTTTTCGTGCGTGTATTTTACATGCATGAAGAACAGGACCACGAGGATGGCTTTGCAGGTTGCGATGACCAGGGCTGCGACCGTGTTCAGGGGGCCCAGTTCGACGAAAGCGGCGCCTACCGTCAGGCCGGTGAAGGCCAGGAGCGCGAGCCAGATGGCTACCGAGGATCCGACCGAGGAGATGTGTTCGTGCGGCGAATTATCTTGCGCGGTAGCGGCTGTGGGCACGGGTTGGTCAGTCATTCGGTCACCTGTGGCGGTCGATCAGATAGAGCAGCGGGAATAAGTAAATCCAGACAATATCGACGAAGTGCCAATAGAGGCCTGCGTTTTCAACGGGCGTGTAGTAATGCGGACCGTAACGGCCGCGCCAGGCCATCCAGGCAAGGTATGCGAATAGGACGACGCCGATGATCATGTGCACGGCATGCATGCCGGTCATGGCGAAATAGAGCGAGAAATACATTTCCGCGTGATGGGGGTTGGCATACTGGCGATCCTCGGGAGGGAGCTTTTCCTGGCTGGGCAAGAGCTCGTGATAGCTGAAGCTGGCTCCGGGCACGTGATGCTTTTCGAACTTTTCCGCGTACTCGTCGGCCTTGATTCCCAGAAACACGAAACCCAGAACGATGGTTGCGAGCAGCCAGAACACGAGCGCCATGCGTTTGCCGAGTTGGGCAGCGCGCACTCCAAGAACGACTGTGAGGCTGGAGCAGATGAGCACGACTGTGTTGATCGCGCCCAGCTTGATGTCAAGTTGCTGGCTGGCGGAGCCGAAGTCGGCGAAGTATTTGTAGCGATAGATGAGGTAGGCGCAGAACATGCCGCCGAAGAACATGACTTCCTGGGCGAGGAAGAGCCACATGCCAAGGCTCGCGGCATTTTTCTGCTGCGACTCGGTGGCGAAATGATGCAGCAGGGCTGGGTTATCGTGGGCGTGATCGTTCTCGTGTCCGGAGACCGCCGCGACTGGACTAGTGGGCAACGGGAACCTCCTGCTTCTGCGGAATCTCGCCTAGCTCATCGTAGTTGTAGGCTTCCCAAGTCACGACCGGCTGCTCTTCGAAATTGGAAGTTGGAGGCGGCGAGGGAATCATCCACTCGAGGCCTGCGGCATTCCATGGATTTGGGGGAGCCGGCGGGCCATAGCGCATGGACCACAGGAAGTAAACCATGGGCAACAGATAGCCAACGGCGAGAACGGTTGCGCCCGCGGTCGAGAGCACATTGAGGATCTGGAACTCCGGCGGATAAGCGTGATAACGGCGCGGCATGCCCATGTAGCCGAGAAGGAACTGCGGGAAGAAAGTCAGGTTGAATCCGATGAAGACGATGAGGGCGGCGAGTTTACCCCAGGCTTCGGGATACATGCGGCCGGAGATTTTGGGCCACCAGAAATGCATGCCAGCGAGGTAGGCGACGACCATGCCTCCGACCATCACGTAGTGGAAGTGGGCAACGACGAAGTAGGTGTCGGTAACGTGAACGTCGATGCCGAGGCAGGCGAGGAAGAGTCCAGTCAGCCCGCCGATGGTGAACAGGCCAATGAAGGCGAAGGCGTAGAGCATGGGCGTCTGGTAGGTGATGGAGCCCTTGTACATGGTGGCGGTCCAGTTGAAGACCTTGATCGCCGAGGGCACGGCCACGAAGTAGCTCAAGAGCGAGAAGACCAGCGCCGCGTAGAGCGAGATGCCGGCGACGAACATGTGGTGCGCCCAGACGAGGAATCCGATGACGGCGATGCCGAGGACGGCGAGCGCCATGGCTTTGTATCCGAAGATGCGCTTGCGCGAGAAGCAGCAGACGATTTCGCTGACGATGCCCATGCCGGGGAGAATCATGATGTAGACGGCCGGATGGGAATAGAACCAGAACAGATGCTGGAACAGGAGCGGGTCTCCGCCGAGTGCGGGGTTGAAGACTCCCAGATGAAACAGGCGCTCAAGGGCGACGAGAACGATAGTGATGGCGACGACCGGAGTGCCGAGCACCTGGATGATGCTGGTGGCGTAGTGCGACCAGACGAACAGAGGAAGACGGTTCCAGGTCATGCCGGGGGCGCGCATGCGATGGATGGTGACGATGAAGTTGAGTCCGGTGAGAATGGAGGCGAATCCGGCGACGAAAACGCCGAGGGCGGCGGTGATGACGTTGGTCTTGGCGAACTCGGTGCTGAGCGGAGTGTAGAAGGTCCAGCCGGTGTCGACGCCTCCGGCGAGGATGGTGTAGAACATCAGCAATCCGCCGGCTACGAAGAGATACCAGCTCAGGAGGTTGAGGCGAGGGAAGGCGAGATCCTTGGCGCCGATCATGATCGGGATGAGGAAGTTGCCGAGCACGGCGGGGACACCGGGAATCAGGAAGAAGAAGATCATTACCATGCCGTGCATGGTGAATAGCTTGTTATAGGTGTCAGACTGGACGAGGTCGCCCGCGGGAGTGAGCAATTCGAGACGGATGAGGAGCGCGAAGAAGCCGCCGATAAAAAAGAAAAATGTAATGGTCAACAAGTAGAGCAGCGCGATGCGCTTGTGGTCCCGGGTGAGGAGCCACGACTTGATGCCATACCCTGCGTTCAGATAATTTTCGCGTTCCAAATCTACTGGTACTGCGGTTGCCATGTCATTCACCTATTGCGGAAAACTAATTTTGCCCTGGACGGAGCCTAGCCCCGTCACCACACAATTGTTGTCACTTCTACTGAGTCACCGTTGCCATGCCCGCCACTGGCTGTGCCGTGGGCTGGGTCAGCGATTTTACGTAGGCTACCAGCGCGTTTAATTGCTCATCGCTCACTTGTCCCTGGAATGTCGGCATGACGGGTTTGAAACCCTTTACTACTTTTGCGCCCGGCTCCAGGATCGATTCGCGGATGTAGTTGTCGTCGGCGTTCACGGTGCGGCCGTCTTCCAGAAGCACGGGCCGGTTGTAAAGCCCGGCCAGATTGGGGCCGCGTCCCTGAGTTTCTGCACGATGGCAGGTGGCGCAGCCGAACTGGGAGAATAACTGCTGTCCGGTCACAGCGAGGGGCTGGTTGCCGCCGCCGGAGGTCATCCAGGCTTCGTAGTCGCGCGGCTCCATGACGACGATCCATCCGATCATTCCGGAGTGCTGGGTGCCACAATACTCCGCGCAGAACAGATGGTAGGTGCCCGCCTTGGTGGCGTGAAACCAGAAAGTCGTGTAGCGGCCGGGAAGGACGTCCTGCTTGATGCGGAACGCGGGGACGTAGAAGCTGTGGATGACATCCTGCGAAGTCATGATCAGCTTGACGTCGCGACCGATAGGCACGTGGAGTTCGTTGATCTCACGCTGTCCGCCGGCATGCTCGAACTTCCACATCCACTGTTTGGCAACGGTGTAGACCTCCATGGCGTCCTGGGGAGGGGTGCGTTCCTGGAAATAGATGACGGCTCCCCAGACGAAAAACGACATGAACACGGCGAAGGGGATAATGGACCAGGTAATTTCGAGGACGGTGGAACCTTCGATCTGTTCGGCAGGACGGCCACGGCGTTTGCGGAACCTGACGGCGAAGTCGATCAAGGTGGTGAAGATCAGCACCGTCATGATGGCGGAGACCAGCACCAGGAAAATGTAGAGAGCGTCCACACGGCCTGCGGTGGTGGAAGCGCTTTCCGGCCAAAATGGCAGATGTGAAAACATAATTAGTGGACCCTGACCGCTCCGTGAGCGCCGCTGGCGGGGCCGCGGCGAATCATTACAAAGAAAAGCATTCCCAGACAGAGGAGAGTGGCGATACCAGCCAACCGCAAAATGCGCATGATGGTGGCGCTGTATTTACCCTTTTCGGGATCGTAGTGATAGCAGTAGAGCAAAAGGTCGTCGACCACGTTGCCGATCTTTTCCTGCGAAGCGTCGACCAAAGCCAGGCGCAGATCTTTCGGCGGATAGTCGATGCCGTAGTAGTACTGCGCGATCTTGCCTTGCGGCGTGAGCACCATGATGGCGGTGGTATGCGCGAACTGCTGGGTGCGGGCATCGTATTCGTATTGGAAGCCGGCGGCTTTGGCGATGCTGGTGATGGAATCCTGCTGGCCCACGAGGAAATGCCATCCCTGCTCGGCGCCGGGGCGCTTGTAGCGGCTTAGAATCTGCGTTTTCTTTTTGGCGGCGGCTTCGGGTGTGTCTTTGGGATCGAAGCTCACGGTGACTACTTCGAATTCCTTGCCTACGTCGAATTTGAGGACGCGCAGGGCGCTTTCGAGGCCGGCTAGTTCTTCTCCACAGAGCATCGGGCAGGTGAAATAGACGAGGTTGAGGATGAGCGGCTTCTTCCCGAAATAATCGCCCAACTTTACCTGACGGCCCTGGTCATCGGTGAAGACCAAATCCGCGGGGATCTGCTGATTCAGGTTCTGCTGGATGCCGACGTTCTTCAAGCCGGGAGGACGGACAGTGGCGGGCGGCGACATGATGCCCTGGCTCATGCCTCCCTGATGCATGCCCTGGCCCCACGCAGCTGTGGCTAAGAGCAGCGTCGCCAAGAGGGTAGGGGTCCTTCGACTGCGCGCGGACGTCCGCTTCGCGGACGTTCGCACTTCGCTCAGGATGACTTCCCTTGTAAATACGATCGACTTGATAACATCCGGGTTCATCGAATTTGTGGACTGCTGTGTACTACGCACTGCTTACATCCTCTTCCAGCGCGCCGTTTTCGTGGCTCCGGCCGGAGCGGTTCAGTTCTTCTGTTTCGCAGCCTTCCGGGTTGCGGATTTGGGAACGGGCTGATCTTCTTTCACTTTCCCGGCGGGTGCTACGGCCTGTTCCGGGCTGCCGGGCATCATGTTTGCGCTTTCTGAATCCTGCGCGTTTTCGCTGTTCGTAGTGGCGTTTTCAGGACGAACGGGCAAGCCGCGCTGCACAATCAGATCCATGGCGCGGTCGATGGGAATCTGCACGACGCCCTTGTTCTTATCCACCCAGTCGTAGGTGACCAGTTTGCGGTCTTCGTCTTCGATGTACTGGCGGAGTTGCGTGCGCTCGCTTTCCTCGAGGCGGGGCTCGGGGAAGGCCTGCGTATCCGCGTGAGTGACGGTGCGGGTATCGGTCTGCGGGGTCACCATGGGACTCATGGCAGCCTGGTGGGTCTGCTCGTAGGTATCGAGGAAGTGATACATGCCGAACACTATGAAATAGATGACGACGACCACCACCGCCAGGCCGATCATGAAGTAGATCACGCCGTGGGGGCTCAGATCCTCGTGCTCGTAGCTGCCGTGGTCGCCCGTCTCCGGATTTCTGATCTGTTCGTCACTCATGCGCGGGCTCCAGTACGTCTTGTGCAGTCGCGTCGTAGGCGGGCACCAGCGGCTGCGAACTGAGATTGCGGCAGAAATATGCGACCCAGATGCCGCCCATGGCGATGGGGATGAGCAGGTCCGGCAGCGTGACGGTGAAAGTCCTGGAGAAGTTGGGCTCGATGTGCCAGAACAAGTCGACGTAGTGCACGACCAGCATCCATGCGGCCAGCCAGACGAGGCGTGTCACGTCGCGCTTGAAGGAGCGCGACAACAGCAAGAAAAATGGGACGAAGAAGTGAAAGACAACCAGAAACAGGCCCACGAATTGCCATCCGCCGTGCAGCCGCAGGAAATACCAGGTGATTTCCTCGGGCAGGTTGCCGGCCCACATGATGAGCCACTGCGAGAATGAGAAGTAGGCCCAGACCATGATGAAGGCGAGCATGAAGTTGCCATGATCATGCACATAGCTCGGCTTGAGGAGCGTCTTCATGGGTTCGTAATTGAACAGGACGCGCTCGATGACGATGGCGAAGGCGAGGGCTGCGATGAGCTGTCCGGCTACGAAGATCAGACCATAGATGGTGGAGATCCAGCTCGGATTAAGGGACATCACCCAATCGATGACGGCGAATGAGACCGTCAGGGCGTACAGGATGATGCCAGGAGCGCTTACCATTTTGAAGCGCGCACTCGTGTCGGCGAATGGGGGACGGTTGTGTTCGAAGGAAAACTTGCTGAGCAGGTATTGCAGCACGAACCAGATCGCGAAGTAGATCACCGCGCGGATTACGAAGCCTTTGAAGTTGAGGTAATCGCGCAGGATGAATGAATGCTTTTCGAGGTGCTCGCGGATGGCTGGATCGGCGATGGAATTTAACGGCATTGCCCAGGGATAGAGCCTGGGCACGGCGAACAGCATGGGGATGAAGAGCAGGATCATGAGCGGGAGCGTGCGCATGGATGCGCCGAGCACGCGCCGGATCACGGTGCCCCATCCGCCGCCGGTCATGTGGCGGATCATGACGATGGTCATGGAGCCGAGGCATATCCCCAGCCAATCCATATAGGAGACGAGATAGCCCCGGAAGAAGACGGTGGGGTTAGCGAAAGCGAGGAAGATTACGACTACGGCAGCGATCACGCCTACGATCAAGGCGCGCTTGCCGATGTCCTTGATGATGGGTGGCGTGGAGAGATCGAGTTCGGGCCGGTGCGGGGCTCGGGGCATGGTGCTCATTCGGAATCCCCTTTCCCTTTCGCAACCGGCGCTACTTGCGGCAGAGTGGCTCCGCTGCCCGGCTCTACGAACTCGGGAGCCTTGGAGGGAACGCTCTGGCCCTGCGGAACGTCGGCGGGAGTTGCGGCCTGACTCAACTGCAAAGCCCGGATGTAGGCTGCAATGCACCAGCGATCGCGGGGAGAGATTTGCGCGGAGTAGTCGAGCATGATGCCGTATCCGTTGGTCATCACATCGAAGAAATATCCGATCGGAACTTTCATCAGGCGCTCGGTGTGATAGGACGGCGGCTTCTTCGAGAAACCTCGGGTCGGAATGAAGCCGTTGCCGTCTCCAAGCGTGGAGTGGCAGGGCGAGCAGTAAATGTTGTAGCGTTCGCGGCCGCGGTCCATCACGTCCTTCGTTACGGGGAAGGGCATCGCGTCGCCGGGGGTGCTTCCAGTTTTGCCGGTATAGAAATAGGTGTCGGCGCGCTGGTCGCCGCGGGCTACGGTTCCTTCGACCAGTGGACGAGCCGCGCGCTGGTCGGAGAAGAAATCGCTCTTGGCCAGCGGGTTGTAGCGAGGCTGGACGTGCATGTCGATGCGGCAGCCGATGGTGCTGGTGAGGGCCAGCAGGAGCAGGGCCAGATGGCTTGCTTTGCGGTTGCCGGAGGCACCGGAAGTGTAGCTGCCGAGAGCATATTCGGCGGGGGCGAGACGCCCCCGCGACTGCCGGCGGGACGCCGGCGCTACGTTCTTCGGCGGCGCTAGGTTCTTCGCCAGCGCTACGTTCTTCGCCAGCGCTACGCACTTCGCCAGCGCTACGCACTGCGGCTGCTGCGTCGCTTCGCACTGATTTTGGAGGGTCAGCTTCATTTTAGCTGGGGACCTCCGAAATTGAGCGTGGGTCGAGGCTTTCCAGGAACTGGCGCGTGGTGGAAGCGTCGTATTTTGGATCGGAAGCGAACACGATCAGGAAAAAGCGGTCTTTGCTGGCGAACACAAAACGCGGGACGTTGAACACCGGGTGGTAGGGCATGGGAAGGCCATTCAGAGCGAGCATGCCAAACACGGCGGAAATGGCGCCGAACAGGATTGTCATTTCGAAAGTCACGATGATGAATGACGGCCAGGAGTGATAGGGGCGTCCACCGACATTAATCGGGTAGCTGACTACCGAGATCCAATATTGCATGAGGTAGCCGGTGAGGCCGCCGGTGATGGCGCCGATGAGGGTCACAAGCGGGACATGGTTTTTAGGGAAGCCAATGGCATCGGCGAGTTCTTCGACGGGGAACGGGCTGTAGGCGTCGATCTTGCGATAGCCCGCTTCATGAGTGCGACGGGCGGCGTCGACAAGATGCTGGGCCGAGTCGAACTCAGCCATCGTGCCGTAGATCGGAAGCGTCTTCATTCGGGCTTCACCTCCGCCTCCGGCAGGAGTGTGCGCATTTCAAAGATCGAGATCATGGGCAGGATTCGCACGAACAGGAACATGGCGGTGAGGAACATGCCGATGGTTCCGATGAAAGTCATCCAGTCCCAACGCGTAGGGTAGTACATTCCCCACGACGAAGTGAGGAAGTCGCGGGTCAGGCTGATGGTGATGATGACGAAACGCTCCAGCCACATGCCGACGAGGATGATGAAGGAGATGAAGAAGAGCCACACGGGATTCGTGCGCATCTTGCGGATCCAGAGCAACTGCGGGATGGCGAGATTGCAGAGCAGCAACATGTAATACGAACCGGCATAGGGCCCGTGCAGGCGATTCCACAGGAGAGTCTGATCGTAGCGGTTGCCGCCATACCAGCCCATGAAGGCTTCAACCGCGTAGCCGTAGGCGACGATCCATCCGGTGGCGAGCATGACCTTGGCTGAGTTCTGGAGGTGGCGGTCAGTGATGAAATCTTCGAGACCGTAGATTTTGCGGATCGGAATGGCCAGCATCAGGACCATGGCGAAACCGGAGTAAATCGCGCCCGCGACGAAGTAGGGTGGGAAGATGGTGGTGTGCCATCCGGGAACGATGCCGACCGCGAAATCGAAGCTGACCACGGTGTGCACCGAGAGCACCAGCGGAGTGGCGAGTCCGGCGAGCAGAAGGTAGGCGGTTTCATAGCGGGCCCAGTGTCGAGCGGAGCCCCGCCATCCCATGGCGAGCAGGCCGTAGATCATCTGCGCGTATTTGTTTTCGGCGCGGTCGCGCAGCGTAGCCAGGTCGGGGATGAGTCCGACGAACCAGAACATGAGCGAAACGGTGAAATAGGTGGAGACCGCGAACACGTCCCAGATGAGCGGGCTGCGGAACTGGGGCCAGTAGTTCATGGTGTTCGGGTAAGGGAACATCCAGTAATCGAGCCAGGGGCGGCCGGTGTGGACTCCGGGGAAGACGCCGGCGCAGGCGACGGCGAAAAGCGTCATGGCCTCCGCGAAACGGTTGATGGAGTTGCGCCACGATTGCCGAAGTAATAAGAGGATGGCGGAGATGAGTGTGCCGGCGTGGCCGATACCGATCCACCAGACGAAGTTGATGATCGCGAAGCCCCAACCGATGGGGATGTTGATGCCCCAGATGCCCGTGCCCTTGAGGAAGAGGTATCCGAGGGCGTAGAGCATCATCATGGTGACCATGAAACCGGCCGCGAAGCCGACGATCCATCCGTTTGACGTTGGCCGCGTCAACACGATGGAACTGATCTTGTCGGTTACCGTGGCGAAAGTATGGCCAGGCTCAATGACGGGAGCCCGCTTGTTCTCCACTATCGATTCGTTCCGATGATCTGCCATATCTTAAGTGGGCTCCGCCTATGCTTCCAGTTCCGGAT
This sequence comes from Terriglobales bacterium, assembly GCA_049521375.1. Classification (GTDB taxonomy): domain Bacteria; phylum Acidobacteriota; class Terriglobia; order Terriglobales; family Acidobacteriaceae; genus Acidiflorens. The sequence continues at coordinate 172 of JBEKOW010000082.1, read as the reverse complement.
TGGGGTTGCGAATCTCGGCCAGATACGTGGTTCTGGGACGGGTATTCAGGTCGGCCAGCAATCCATAGTTGCGGTCGAGCGCTTTGAGTTTTGAAACACGGCTATTCGGATCATTGATATTGCCGAAGACAATCGCATTCGCCGGACAGGACTGCTGGCAGGCGGTCTGCAA
>JBEKOW010000081.1:0-14947 GCA_049521375.1 Terriglobales bacterium | reverse complement strand
CCCGTTGATCGCCGCCTCCAGGACCATCTCGTCATTTGGGTCCTTCGACTGCGGCCGCCACTGAAAATGAACGTCCACCGGCTCAATCAATGCCGCCAGTTCCGCCAGAAATTCATCGACTGAAGGCAGCGCCAGTCGATGTGCCAGCCTATGCTCGGGTCGCTTCAACACTTCCTCATACTCCAGAAAAAGCGGCGGAGTCGCCAGCATCGCGAAACGTCCCTGTGCGACGAGCCGTAGAACGGCATTTCCCGCCCCCATGCGCGTCCGCAAGCCCGCGACGACGACCGAAGTATCGAGAACTACCCGTCGAATCATTATACATCCTATAGGATGTCACATTGTATACAATATCACCATAGTTGCCGGCGTGAATGTCACCACAAGCCCGGCCCCCTGCTGATCCACCGCAAGACAGAAGCGGATATTCTGCAACTGATTCGCATGGGCTCCCACCGCGCGCTCTTCGACTGAAAGCCCGGCGACAGAACGTCCTCGCCCACCCACCATTCAACCGCCTCAATACAGCAACCAGGTGATCCAACGCCGATTCCCAGAGTAAACTGTTAAGTTCGATTTTCTGCGCGAGGTCCTCATGCCCGCTGCCACCCGCACCAACCCGCTCTCCTTTCTCACCGACCAGCTCGACGACCTCAAGGCCAAAGGCACGCACTTCAAGCTCCGCGTGCTCGACGACGAGCAGGCCGCGGTCTGCACCTTCGATGGCAAGAAGGTCATTAACCTCGCATCGAACAATTACCTCGGCCTGACCACGCATCCCAAACTCCGCGAGGCCGCGCTCGAAGCCACCCGCAAATTCGGAGTCGGCTCCGGGGCCGTGCGTACCATCGCCGGCACCATGCGCATCCACATGGAGCTGGAAGAAAAAATCGCCCGCTTCAAGAACGTCGAAGCCTGCGTCGTCTTTCAATCCGGGTTTACCGCCAACGCCGGCACCGTCTCCGCTTTCCTTGGCAAAGACGACTTCATCATCTCCGACCAGCTCAACCACGCCTCGATCATCGACGGCGCGCGCCTCTCGCGAGCCAAAATCCTGGTCTTCAATCACAAGGATCTCGCCCACGCCGAACAACAGCTTGCCAGCGTGAAAGATCAGCCTGGCCACAAGCTGCTGATCACCGACGGCGTGTTCTCCATGGATGGCGACATCGGCGCGCTCCCCGGCCTCTGCGAACTCGCCGAAAAATACGGCGCGATCATGATGGTCGACGACGCGCACGCCTCCGGAGTTCTAGGACGCAACGGCCGCGGCACCATCGACCATTTCGGAATGCACGGCCGCGTCGACATCCAGGTAGGTACACTCTCAAAAGCAATCGGCGCCTTAGGTGGATACGTCTGCGGCACCCGCGATCTGATCGATTTCCTCTATCACCGCGCGCGCCCGTTCCTGTTTTCGACCTCGCACCCGCCGTCGGTCGCCGCCACGTGCATTGCCGCCTTCGATGTCCTCGAAAACGAACCGCAGTGGATGGAGCAGCTCTGGACCAACACCCGCTTCTGGAAAAAAGAACTCGGCCTGCTCGGCTTCAACATCGGAGGCCAGACCACTCCCGCCAGCGAAACTCCCATCACGCCCATCATCATCGGCGACGGCCGCCTGACCATGGACTTCTCCCGCGAACTTTTCAAAGAGGGCGTCCTCGGCACCGGGATAGCGTTTCCCACCGTGCCCGAAGGAAAAGCGCGCATCCGCACCATCATGACCGCGACGCACACGAAAGAAGAGTTGGAGCAGGCACTTGAAGTGTTGGGACGTGTGGGGAAGAGAATGGCGATTCTTCGCTGAAAAACGAGGCTCGTCAGATGGCGACCAGGTTAGCCATAGATCCGCAGCAGCCTACGGGGCGACGATTCGCCCGGCCGAATCGGGGAATGCAACAATAGGGCGCGTGCGCCACCGGCTTCGAGATACACCCGCTCAGTCCCTCCGGGACATTGCAGTTGGATTGAAACAGGCCTTCCCCAACGATTTTATGTAAGCTATTTATTTGTCAATAAGTTAGCGTCGATAAGACGGCAAAATCGTAGGTTGAATCCGTAAGTCCTTATTTTTCAGAGATCTGAAATCGACCCATAAGTTGTTTGTTTTCATAGGTCCCTCGGGAGGGGGGATGACAAAGTGGTAAACTTTCCCCGCTCAACTCAACCAGATTGATTGGAGAGATTAGCTATCGGTGCTGGCTAACCGAAAGCACATTGCCGTCGGCGTCCTTGAACCACGCGATCTTGTCGCCGTTGGGAGCGGTCCAGATTCCTGATACCTGATCCTGCGCAAACAGATACTTCTCGAAAGCGACTCCGCGCCTTTGCAGCCAGCCGACAACTTCCTCGATGTTGCCAACTTCCCAGCCCAGCACCGTGTAGCGCGCGGGCATGAAATCCGGCGCCTTGGCGATGCGGATCATCGTCTCACCCGCCCGCATGACCAGCGCAAACGGGTCGTCGCTGACGAACTGAAATCCCAGCTTCCCCTCATAGAATTCGCGAGCCTTGCCGGAATCCTTGGTGGGAACGAAACCGATAACCTTACTCGCAGCGAGCATTTGCAGTCCTCCCGGAGTTTGTGGTCGGGGAATAATAGCACTGGCAGCCGAACGCTTGAGGCTAACGACTCGCGGGAGAGTCTTCGGCGATCGCTTCCACGATGCTGTCAATCGTTTCAGTCACGCGTTTCGACGGGAGATTCAGGTTGTTCGACAGGATAGAGAACACGACTGTCTGCCCCGAGTCGGTAGTCGCGAAACCCGACAGCGCCTTGACTCCACCCAGCGAGCCGGTTTTGGCGAGCACGCGCTTTTGCAGGCGCGCCCCCGTCAGTCGTTCGGCGAGCGATCCATCGACTCCTGATACCGGGAATGTCGATCTATAGGCCGCGCTCCAGGGCTGCCCCGACGAGTAGCGCAGCAACTGCACGATCGCATGCGGCGTAACCAAATTCTGGCGCGAGAGTCCGGACCCGTCGTAAAACACGTACTGGTCGCTCGCAATGCCCGCTTGGGTGAGGAATCCACGCAGCACTTCGAGCCCGCCTTCGACAGTGCCCGCGGTCCCGCGCTCGCGTCCCAGGAGGCGCAGCAGAATCTCCGCGTGCAGGTTCTGGCTTACCTTGTTGACCACGCGAATGTCTTCCACCAATGGCTTGGACTCGTAGCTTGCAAGCGTAATCGGTTGGTCGGTTTTGAACGGACGCGACGCCCCTTCGCTGCCTCCATGAGAAGGCGCGGTCGCAGTCGCTGTAAACGTGGTCAAAGAGGCGAGTTCCGTGTGGCGCGTGCGCTGGTGTCCGTAGATGACAATGCCGCGCTGCTCAAGCAACTGCCGGAACAGACCTGCGGCAAAGTCGGCGGGATCTTCTACGGCCAATGCCTCGGTCGCCCCCGCGTCGTCCAGAGGAAGATTCCCCCACAGCGACAGCGTCGTCGAACCGGGTTCGCGGTTGACGAAGAACTTCCGCGGCGTGCCCGCCGGAGTCGTGACAATGCGGTTATCGAGCCGGTAATAGCCCGCGAAGGGCTTGATGTTGACGAATGCCTTCTCGCCCGGTCGGTCGGCCGGTTGAATGTGGACGAACACCACATTGTCATTGATGGTCAGCGCCGAGACGGGCGCTCCATCCGCCCACACCAGATCATCCTGGCTCCAGCCCTCGCCGTAACGTTCGAAGGCGAAGTAAGAGTCATCGGCCACGATGTCGCCATCAATGTATTTCACGCCCTTCTTCACGAGCGCGTCGGCGAGCGACTCGAGGGCCTGAATCGGGTCGTCGTTGCGCTGCGTCTTGAGGTCGTAGGGAAGCTCGCGACCAGACAGATTGGGATCGCCGTGGCCTACCAGCAGAAGATCTCCGTTGAGGCGCCCGTAGCGGTCCAGTGTGCCCGTGGTTTCGACGGTGGTGCGGAATTTGTACTCCGGCCCGATCAGAGCGAGCGCAGCCGCGGTGGTGAACAGCTTGGTATTCGACGCGGGCGTGAACAGCTTGTCGGAGTTCTGCGCGTATAACGTCACGCCAGTCGAGAGGGAAGCAACTTCAATCCCCCAGAAGCCGTGTGCCAGATCGGGAGAGTTCAGGAGAGCGGCAATCCGTTCCTGCAGCGGCGTGATACCAGCCGGACCTGCGGCCGGCGATACAGTTGCAGGCAACCGAGGAGCAGCTAGAAGCGGTGCGGCCAGCAGCGCGGCGGCGAGAACCAGGCGCGCAACTGATTGCCAGCGTGGCATTGCCTGAATTGTAGCATTCGATAAAAGCCGACTCGGACTAGAATAACCTCACATGCGCGCCATCTTTCAATGGAATATCGGTGCTCGCTTTCTCGAGCTGGGACGGCGCACGCTGATCATGGGAGTGGTGAACGTCACGCCCGATTCGTTTTCCGATGGCGGGCTCCACATCGATGCAGCTTCGGCCGTCGTCTACGCCGAGCAACTTCTCGACCAGGGAGCATCCATCATTGATGTGGGTGGTGAGTCGACGCGGCCTGGAGCCGCGGTGGCCGATTCAGCTTCCGGATCTGGGGTGACCGAAGACCAGGAGCGGGAACGCATCCTGCCGGTGATTCGCGACCTGAAAAAGCTCCGTCCACAGGCAGTCATCAGTGTGGATACCTACAAGGCAAGCGTGGCGCGTGCGGCCGTCGAATTGGGCGCGGAGGTAGTCAATGACATCAGCGGATTCCGCTGGGATCCCACCATGAAGAAGACACTGGCCGAACTGAAGGTCGGCGCTGTGCTGATGCATACCCGGGGCCGCCCGGAGGAGTGGAAGAAGTTGCCCCCAATCGGCGACGCCGTGCTGCTGGTCAAACGCGAGTTGCGGCAGTGGGCCGAAGCGGCGACGCTGGCCGGAATCAAACGCGATCACTTGGTTCTGGATCCGGGATTCGGGTTCGGAAAAAGATTTGAAGAAAATTTTCCGTTGCTGGCCCATTTTGCCGAACTGCAGCAGATGGGATTTCCACTGCTCGCCGGAGTCTCACGGAAGTCGTTTATCGGCAGAGCGCTCGCGCAGGACGGCAAGGATGCGGCGGTCGAGGAGCGGATGTATGGAACCCTGGCTGCGGAGGCGGCACTGATACTGAAAGGCGCCCACATCATCCGCACACACGACGTGCGTCATATGGTCGAGGCCGCGAGGGTGGTCGACGCGGTGGTGGCGAGTGGAGGGTAGGGCAGGGAAGCGCTCTTACGCGTGCGCGGTTGCCGGAATCGCAGCCCCTGACTTGAGAGCCGGCAGGCGGATCTCGAAGGCCGCCCCTCCTTCGGGACGGTTGAAGCAGGTGATCTGTCCCTGGTGATCCTGCACGACCCCGTAGGTAGCGCTGAGTCCGAGGCCGGTCCCCTTGCCGACTGGCTTGGTGGTGTAGAAAGGATCGAAGACGCGTTCCGGATTGCGCAGTCCGGGGCCACTGTCCGCGAACTGAACAATGACCTCTGCATCTTCCCGCGAAACGGAGATTTGCAGCCGCCCGCCGCCGATTTCCTGCAAAGCGTCGATGGCATTTTCAATGATCTGTACAAAAGCTTGCAAGAGTTGATTGGCATTGCCGAGGACCCGCGGCACCGAGTCCAGGCTCTCTACCGCAAGAGTGATGTTGCGGTTCTCGAGTTTGAATCCTTCCATTTGAACGGCTCGCTGCAATAGCGGCCTGAGTTCGAGAGGAATTTTTTCCCCTGGAGTCTGTTGCGCAAAACTTAAAAGATCGTTGACCAGTTCGCGCGTGCGCCGTGCCTGCTGTCCGATTTTCTGCGCGATCGCCAGCTGCTCGCACGTGAGATGGCTGCTGCCAGACATGACTTCCGAACTGGCAAGGATGCCCGAGAGCGGTTGCTCGAGTTCACTGGCGGCGAGAGCAACCAGTTCTCCGAGCGACGCCAGCTTCGCCTGCTGAACGGCCCGGCCCTGCAATCGCTCCAGATTATCGAAACTCTTGCGGGAACGGCTGAGCAGGTCCATAAGCCGGTGATCAAGCAGGTATTGCTTCAGAAATACAAACAGGGCGAGCGCAGCGACCCCTCCCATGGCTACCGCAAAACGAATCCGGCGAAGATAGGGTGGCTCATTGCTTAGGTACAGCGCCGCATACCCCATAACCGGGAGCGAGAGCAGGGCCAGTTGCGCAAGCACTGGGGCTAGCCTGCCTCGGGCTCGGGGATTCGACACCCCGTTCTCGGTCTCGCGCAGCGTGCGCCGTCCGACCATTGCCAGTCCAAGGAATCCGAGCAAGGCAGCAAAGAAAGGAATGTCGTAAATGCCCCCGGTTCGGTACGTTCCGCGCGCAATCGCCGCGTCCATCGCTTCCGACGCGAGACTGTAAAGGATGCTGCAGGCAAAGATGCCGCCGTAGAGTCTTCGCCACGCGCCTGAACTGGAAGAGTAAGCAGATCCAGCTACGCCGATCAGCATGAGCCCTTCCACCACATAGAGCACATCCCACCGCAGCGTGTATGCCAGTTTGTCAGTGACCAGGTATTCCTGGGGAAAGACGAAGTAGGCGTAGACCACAATCCACCATACCGACAAGATCACAACGTTGAGCGCGCTGGTGATCAGCCCTTCGTTCTTGTCCGCTTGGTGTGGGCGGATAGCGACGGCTGCCATCATTGGGACGACATGCGCGAAGAGAACAATGTCGCCGGTAAAAGGATCCGGGAGCGCTTTGTGAATAATCAGTTCATACCAGGTCCAGGAAGCCTGATTGAAGCACCACATCGCCATGCTTGCTGTCATCAGACCCCAGAACAGGCGGGTGTGTCCCCGGCTGCCAAGGGTGTTCTTGGCGGTGAGGACGAGAGCGGCCAGGAGGACGACGAGCGGCGCAACGTCCCCTAGGGCGACGCGAAACCAATCGCCCGTGAATACCAGGGGGGCCAACGCGAAACCCAAAACCAGGCCGATACCGCAAAGGAACAACGAAATGGGACGTAGAGACACGACTCGTATCATATGATTTTGAGAAGGTTATGTTGAGATTCCCCTCGGAGAGCGCCGGTTACAAGGGTAACCATCCCTGTTGTGATCGAAGTCACATTGATGTGTGATGACGCGTGCCGTGGGCGCGCTGGCGACGGCTGCTAAAATTCCGCATATGGCATTCCCCGCTAATCGTCTGCGCCGCTTGCGGCGTTCCGAAACCCTGCGTTCGATGGTCCGCGAGACCCGGTTGACGCCGGAAGCTTTCGTTTATCCGCTGTTTGTCTGTCCGGGCCACGGTGTCCGTAAGGCAGTCGGTTCGATGCCGGGCGTGTTCAATCTTTCGGTGGACGAGGCCGTCAAAGAAGTTCGCGAGGCACGGGGACTCGGCGTGTTGTCGGTGATCCTGTTCGGGCTGCCGGAAAAGAAGGACGAAGTGGCAACTGGCGCATGGGCCGAAGATGGCATTGTGCAAAAAGCGGCGCGCGCGATCAAGAGCGAGGTCCGGGATGTAGTTGTGATGGGCGATGTTTGTCTTTGCGAATACATGTCGCACGGGCATTGCGGGATTGTGAAAGCGAACCCGCAATCGCTGGGAGCGGCGACTGCGGCGCCTCCCACGACCGCGGAATACGAGATCGTGAATGACGCGAGCCTGGAACTCCTGGCGCGAACGTCGGTTTCGCTGGCACGTGCCGGGGTCGACATTATCGCTCCTTCGGACATGATGGACGGCCGCGTGGGTGCGATTCGCATGGCGCTCGACAAGGCAGGCTTTGAGAACACGCCTATCCTTTCTTACGCGGCGAAATTCGCATCGGGTTTCTACGGACCTTTCCGCGAGGCGGCGGATTCAACGCCGCAATTTGGTGACCGCCGCTCTTACCAGATGGATCCGGGGAATATTCGCGAGGCGATGCGAGAGATTGCGCTGGACGTGGAAGAGGGCGCGGACATGATCATGGTGAAGCCGGCGATGCCCTATCTGGACGTAATCGCCGCGGCCCGCGAACGATTTGACCTGCCGCTCTCTGCGTACCAGGTTTCAGGCGAGTACGCGATGATCGAAGCGGCCGCGCGAAACAACTGGATCGATCGCGACCGCGTCATGATGGAGTCGCTCGTCAGCATCCGGCGCGCCGGCGCGAGCATGATCCTGACCTACTTCGCCAAAGACGCGGCCAAACTGCTGGCTTAAGTCGAGAAGCCACGGCTGCTCGACCCGTTGTTTCTCACTCCTCGCGATACGCCATGCGGACGAGAGTTCTCTCGGAGAATGGAACGTAGAGCAATGCGGCAGTAGCGGCGAAGGCCATCCCGACGCCGATTTGCGCCAGCAGCAGGAAGGGCGCGATGGCCCAGGTCTGATCGAGGGCCAGCACAAACGGAAACAGGCGGCGGAACGTCATGCCCAGCTTGCGAAAATCAAAAGCAACAGTCGAAAGCAGGTAGAACCGGAGCGGAATGCCCACCGCCGCCGTCACCAGTACGACTCCCACGAGCAACGGAGCCTTCCATCCTGAGAGAAGGTTGGTAGCGACGCGATCCACGCCGCGAAGATGGCCGAGTGCGCTCAGATAAAAGCAAAGAAACATCACCTGAATCAGTGCGAACAATACCCGCACCAATCCGCGGTGTGGGACCGGGACGTGCAAGTCGGGATGGATCGTGATCGAGCCCGAAGGCGACTTATTTTCTGCGGCGATATCCGTGGGTGAGGTCCGCGACAGCGCGGTCGGCGCCGAGCACTGCTGACTGTCGACCGAACCGATGAAGCGGTATCCGCGGCGGGCGAGGGTTTCGACAAAGCGCGGACTCGAAGCGGAATCACCCAGCGCTTCGCGAATCTTGTTCACGGCCGTGTTCAGACCGTGATCGAAATCCACGAAGGTATCCGCGGGCCAGATTTTCTGGCGTAGATCCTCACGCGTCACGACGCTTCCCGCATTTTCAAGCAGGGCGGCGAGCACCTGGAAAGGCTGCTCCTGAAGACGGATACGGTGGCCCTTTTTGCGCAGTTCTCCAGCCGAAAGATCGACTTCAAAAACGCCAAAACGCAGAAGCGTATTCTCTTTCTTCTGGTTGTTGCCGGAAGCTGGATCGCTGCTCGGAGAAGACATCGGCATGAAGACGCGCGCCCCGTAGTTTACACCGCTCGGAATACGAATCCTCGCATCCGGCCGCGACTCCGGGACACGCGAGCGCCCCGGCCCGATGGACTGGGCTACAATAACCTCGTGGCCGCACCTGTTCCATCCAAGCAGATCGCGGAAGAGAATCACCGGCACCGTCACCCTCTGTATGCCGCCGAGGCCAGTGGCTTGCTGGTCATTGCGGTCCTTCTGCTGATTCTCTGCCTGATCCGCTACTGGCAGTACATTCCCTGGAGCGCGCGCTGACGTTATCGAATTCGCTGAAGGAGCAAACTCAGGAATTCGGCGGCACGCCGCTGCTTGCCGTTGTTCTGGGTCCCACAGCAAGTGGGAAGACCGCGCTGGCCCTGGCCCTCGCTCGGCGTTTCGGGGGAGAAATCGTCAACTGTGATTCGGTAGCGATGTACCGTGACTTCAATATCGGTACCGCGAAGCCAACGCGGAGTGAGCGTGCCGAAGTCCCGCATCATCTCCTCGACTGCGTCGATCCTCTTTGCGATGTCAGTGCGGGCGAATATGCCCGCCAGGCTCGTCCGGTTGTGCAGCAGATCGCCGTTCGCGGGCAACTCCCCATCGTCAGTGGAGGAACAGGACTGTATCTGCGGGCGTTGCTCCAAGGGCTCTTTGCCGGGCCGAAGCGATCGGAAGAGTTGCGCCTGCGCCTGCGCCAGCGGATCGAGAAGCGCGGACCAGAGCATCTGCACCGGATTTTGCGGCGCCTCGACTCACCCGCGGCGGGGCGCATTCACGCCAATGATCTACCCAAGGTGATCCGGGCCATCGAAGTGTGCCTCGAGTCGCAACAGCCGATGACCCGGCTGTGGCAGCAGGGAAGCAAGCCGCTCGCGGGCTTCCGCGTCCTGCGCCTCGGATTGAATCCTCCGCGCGAGCAACTTTATTCTCGTATTAACGGCCGCGCTGTAAGCATGTTTGACGGCGGACTGATCGCCGAAACAGAAACTCTTCTGGCAAAGTATGGCGCCCAGGCTCGTCCCCTGGCTTCGCTGGGGTACAAGCAGGCGTTGCAGTTGTTGCGAGGCGAGTCGGATCGGCAGTCGGCCTTGCACGCCGCGCAACAGGCGCATCGCAACTATGCCAAGCGGCAGATGACCTGGTTCCGGCGGGAACCCGATGTACATTGGCTCAGCGGTTTCGGCGACGACCCTGCGATTCAGGGCGCCGCGATTGGACTGGTAGACTCCAGAAGCACGGTTGGCACTGAGGCCGGGGGACAATAGACTCGTCACTACGGCACTCTTACAATGGATCGACGGGTCAGCGGACGCGCAACATTCACCGACCCGTGCTATCCCGTCATTAACCGAGAGGTGAATATGAATAATTTTCGCGCTCGCCACAGTTGCACTCCTAACCCTGGGATGGTTCGGAGAGCCTCCGCTGCGGCCAGTGTTTTAAGCGTAATCTTTTGGATTGCTTTTTCTACATCCGCAATCTACGGGCAAACCAGGAAGTCTTCGGCGGTCGCCGATACCGAAAAAAGCGGTGGGGATGTTGCGCGCGGGAAGTATCTGGTGGAAGACGTGGCGATGTGCGGCCAGTGTCACACTCCGCGCGATAGCAGTGGGAACCTGGATCGGAATCGTTGGCTCCAGGGGGCTCCCATGCCATGGGTACCCGCCGACGGGCTGGGAACAAACTGGCCCCTGAGAGCTCCGCGGATTGGCGGCAATCCTCCGGCCAGCGATGCGGATATGGTGAAGCTTCTGACCACCGGTGTTTGGACCACCGGCAAGCCTCTGCGTTTTCCGATGATGCCGTTTCGCATGAACGCATCGGATGCAAAGGCAGTCGTCGCCTATCTGAAATCGCTCACCCCCCAGAACTAGGGACTGGCGGAACGACCTGCCTGAGTGGTGACGGGCTCTGCTTCGTCCCGGCGGGCAAAGCCCGCCATCACACAATTCAGGGGCTTGGCCCTGCGGTCGATACCACGCTTCAAATTTGTTATCGTCAACTGCATGCTTCGCTATCTCCTGCTGGCTGCGATTGTCTTGTGCGCGATTGGCAGCCTCGCCAGGGACAAATCGAAAGAGCGTATCCAGCGGCCGGGTCCTATTCAACTTGATCGCGATGGCCGTAAGTGGGCCGACGCGACGTTGCGGAAGATGTCTCCCGAAGAGAAGGTCGGACAACTCTTCATGATTTGGGCGAAGGTCCAGTTCCTGAATGAAGCAGATCCCATATGGATTCAACTGCAGGATACGATCCACAAGTATCACATTGGATCATTAGGCGTGACGGTTCCCGTAGACGGGCCGGCGCTGCTCAAAAGCCAGCCCTATGAGGCCGAGGAGTTGCTGAACCGGCTCCAGAAAACATCTGACCTCCCGTTGATTTTTGCCGCGGACTTTGAGCGCGGCGTCTGCATGAGACTGAATGGCACAACGGTCTTCCCTCACGCCATGGCATTGGGCGCGACCGGCAAGCCCGAAAATGCCGAAGCCTTAGGACGCATCACCGCGCTGGAGGCCCGAGCCATCGGCATCCATTGGAATTTCTTCCCCGATGCGGATGTGAATTCGAACCCCGCCAATCCCATCATCAACACGCGATCGTTTGGCGGAGATCCGAAAGACGTGGGCGATTTTGTTGCCGCCTATATCCGGGGCGCACATGAAGGCGCAATGCTGACCACCGCCAAGCATTTTCCCGGCCATGGAGACACGGCTACGGATACTCACCTGGGCGTCGGCCAAGTCACGGGGGATCGCGCCCGGCTGGATGCGGTTGAACTACCGCCATTCCGTCGCGCGATCGAAGCCGGCGTGGATGCCGTGATGGTGGCGCATGTAACCGTGCCGGCTCTCGATCCTCAGCCCAACCGCGTGGCCACTACATCCGCGGCGGTCGTGACGGGTCTGCTTAAGCAGGAGATGGGCTTTAAGGGCATCGTCGTAACAGACGCGCTCGACATGGCCGGTCTGACGCGTCTATACGCGAACGACGTGGGCCGGGCCGCGGTCGAAGCCTTCAAGGCCGGAAATGATCTGCTGATCATACCCGCCGATCTGGATGCCAGCTATGGGGCAATGCTGCTCGCGGTGCAAAGCGGCGAAATCAGCCGCGAACGGCTGGATCAATCCGTGCGCAAGATTTTGGAGCTGAAGGCTTCTTTGGGTCTCAACGACGGGCGCTTGGTCGACATGAACCAACTGGCGCGCGTTGTCGGCAGGCCGGAAAATCTCGCCGCCGGGCAACGGATTGCAGACGACGCGGTTACGCTGGTCCGGGACAACGGACAGGTTATCCCCCTGGCCAGTAGCGTTGCCTCGATTTCTTCTTCGGGAACCAAGGGGGCAGCACTTCCGTATCAGTCATTGACAGAGGCGAGGAACCGTCTTGTTGCGGTAATTTTCTCCGAAGACATGCGTACCGAGTCGGGGCGCGTTCTTGCTCGGCAGATTCTCGACCGCGTGCCTGACGCCCGCATTATTTATGTAGATCCGCGCTCGGCTGCCGCGATGACGGCGACGGTCGCGGAAGCGGTGCAAGCGGCGGAAGATGTAGTGGCGGCCGTGTACGTGGTTCCGACGGCGGGCAGGGCGATTCGCTCTACCGAGGGCTTGAAAAACACGGTTGCCGTGGACGATGACTCTGCCGGTTTGCTGAACGCGATTCTCGGTCGAGCCGCCAGTCGCACGGTTGTTCTGGCGATGGGAAATCCCTACCTTGTGCAGGATTTCCCGGCGATCCAGAATTATGTCTGTGCGTTTTCCAACGCGACCGTGTCGGAAAAAGCTGTTGTCAAGGCGTTGTTTGGAGAAATGCCGATTCAAGGTCATTTGCCCGTTACGATTCCGGGCGTGGCAAACCGAGGTGAGGGACTCCAACGCCCCGCCCGGCAGGCTTCTGGAGGCTTCGCTCATGCACAGAGAGAAAAAACTCGGCAATAACGCAGGTAGTCGAAATGTGGTCGACGGCAACTCGTGTCCCCGGCGCAACGCTTCCGCCCGATTGGCGTTGGGCGCGCTTTTCGCCGTCCTTTTCATGCTGCCGGCCTGCAGCATCAATGTGGACAAGGATGCCAACAAAGATGGCTCGAAGCACGTCGACATCAAGTCGCCCATGGGAGACCTGCACGTCAGCGAGCAGGCCGATATTCGCGATGCCGGGCTGAGCGTGTATCCCGGCGCCACCCCGGCTCCCAAGGACAACAGCGACAACGAGAAGAGCGCGAACGTCAATCTTGATCTGCCCGGCTTTCAATTGAAAGTAGTGGCGGCCGAGTTTCTCTCCGAGGATGCTCCCGACAAAATCACTGCCTATTACGACAAGGAGTTACAGAAATTCGGCAAGCCCATTCAATGCCGTGGTTCCTACAGCAGTGGAGGGCATGTGGATTCCCATGGCCGCGACGACCTCCAGAAACCAGTCACCTGCGACAAAACAGACGGCGGGGACGGATTGGAGTTGAAGGTTGGAACGGAGGGCAATCAGCATATCGTCGCGGTCAAGACAAACGGCAAGGGAGCGCGCTTCTCGCTGGTTTATGTTCGCTTGCACACCGGGAAGGACACCACTATTTAGCGAATCCGGCGGCGATGCTCCTGGATCAGGTCGTCTCAATATGCCGCCTATTTTCGGGTTAGCACACTGGAGCGAACCATGATGCCGGGATGTTGGCTGCTTTCCCGGCTTTTTTCATCACATTTTTCCCGTGCGCTTCGTCACAGACTTACAACTCGGTAGCTGATAAGAATTCCTTAACAGTACACCATCGAAAACTGTGCCCGTCTCCAGGGGCGAAGCCATTTTCCGGTCGTAGTTTTTTCCGCGCTATTTGACAATTTATGGTTCCGACCCCACCCTCGCAAGTGCACGCCAAACGGCCAAGTTAGGCATTAAGTCCAATATTTTGAATACTTTGCATTTAACTATCCTGTTATCAATACTTTAACGCATTTCAGGTAGGGGGGGGTACCCCCCACTTTTTCGAAATTCAGCCCTTGGCGCGTGCGGAAAAAATGTTGTGCAGAACCCATAACGGCCGGCCTCGCAACACCCGTGCCGTATGCTCCGAGAGGAGGGCGCGGACCTCAGCCATTCCCCGCGCAATGGCGCTTCGGCTTCAATCCGCAAAAATGCGATTTCTTATAGCGCGGGCTCAAGCCTGTGCCCTTTCAACGCCGATTCGAACTGGGGCCACCAGCGGGACCGCGGGGTTGATCTACAGTTTGTTCTGCGCTAGCTTCACATAAGTGGATCATCCCTGCGAAAAATGTGGCGCTGTAGTCGAGGACGGGCGACCCTTCTGTCAGCAATGCCGCGCCCCCCAGATCCACGTACAAGTTGCGGTTCAATCCGCCGAAACAGCCGCCGCCGTAAACGATGCCCAGGGGGAACGATCCGCGCGAGTTTCTGAAGCGGGCGAGGTCGATCCATTGTCCGTGCTTGAACCTGCCCTCTCAGATCGCGGGCGTGCGGGTCGGGTTGCGCTCAAGGCAGGCTTGCTCGGCGCCGTGCTTGGAATCATTAGTCCGGCAATCGGTGTGGTGCTCGCCGGTACCCTGGCCGTATTTTTCTACCGCCGCCAGAAAGGGCTCACACCCTCGATCCGAATCGCATCAAGATTGGGCGGGGCGGCCGGAATTGTGTCGTTCACCGTCGATTACCTGCTACTTGTCATTGAGATTTTCGCAATGCACGCGCAGCGGGAGTACACAGATAAGTTCCTGAAAGTGTGGGAGACGCTCGGATACAGTCCGACTGACCCGCAAGTCCAAGCCAGCGTTCGAATGCTTCTCGCTCCCTCAGGCCTGATGCTCACCTTCGTTTTTGGAATCATTTTCGCGGTAATTCTGGCGGCCTTGGGAGGAGCGGTGGCAGCGCTCTTCTCCCGGCC
>JBEKOW010000080.1:0-15513 GCA_049521375.1 Terriglobales bacterium | reverse complement strand
CTGATCGCTGAAGACGGATGGCTGAAAGCTGGAACTGAGAGCTGACTTATGGCACGTTCGACAAAAAAGGGCGCGTTCGTGGATGAGCACCTGGCGACGAAAGTCGCGGGTATGAACGCGCGCAATGAGAAAAAGGTGCTGCGGACCTGGTCCCGGCGCTCGACGATTATTCCGGAGATGGTCGGACACACGATTGCCGTGCACAACGGAAGAAAATTTATTCCGGTGTACGTTACCGAGAACATGGTCGGACACAAGCTTGGCGAATTCAGCTTTACCCGCCAGTTCAAGGGGCACTCGATGAAGGCGGCGACCGAGACGGCCGCGCGGCCGGCGGGTATACCGGGTGGACCGGGGGCAATCTCGCCCTCGACGCCGTCGGCGCCCAAGGCGTAAAGAAAGCCGCGCGCTACGAGCCTCGAGCTACGAGCAAAAGGCCGAACTAGAGGCAGACAGATTATGGAATTTCAAGCGAAAGCAAGATTTATGCGGGTGTCGCCGCAGAAGGCGCGGCTGGTGCTGAACCTGATCCGCGGTCGGCGCGTGGAGGAAGCTCGCAACACGCTGGCTTTCACCAAGAAGCGCGTGGCCGCGACGGTTGGCAAGTTGCTGCAGTCGGCGGTCGACAACGCGAACTTCCTCAGTACCGAAAAGGGCCTGGACGTGGACGTCGACAACCTGTACGTGAAGCACGTCGCCGCCAACGATGGGCCGCGCATGAAGCGTATTCGCCCGGCGCCGATGGGCCGCGCCTATCACTACGTCCGGCGCATCGCGCACCTCGAAATCGTGCTCGCCGAGCGTCACAAGAACGGCGCGCCGGTCGTGCACACGGTGGGCGAAGAGTCGAAGGCGGCAGCTCCGGCAAAGCCGAGAGCGAAAGCGAAAGCAAAAGCGCCGGCCAAGAAAAAAGCGGTCGGGAAGAAAGCGACCGCGAAGAAGTAGGACAGTCATTGATCAACGGTCGGTGGTCGTCAGTCGTTCGGGCATTTGGTTTGCCAACGACCAACGACAAAGGACCAGCGACTTAGAAGATTCTAGGAGCAACTATGGGACAGAAGGTCCATCCTTACGGTTTTCGGCTCGGTTACACCAAGCCGTGGAAGTCGCGCTGGTTTGTGGAGCGGGATTACGACAAACTGCTGCTCGAAGACGTCAAACTGAAGGCGGAGCTGAAGGAAAAGCTCAAATCGGCGGGCGTGAGCTCGGTCGAGATCGAGCGTCCCGGCAACAAGCTGCGCATCATTATCAAGACGGCGCGTCCGGGCATCATCATTGGCCGCAAGGGCGCGGAAATCGACAAGCTGAAGCAGGACCTGCAGAAGCGCACGGCGCGCGAAGTGCATGTCGATATCCAGGAAGTGCACAAGCCGGAACTGGATGCTCAGCTGGTGTCGGAATCGATCGCGCTGCAGCTGGAAAAGCGCGTCGGATTCCGTCGCGCGATGCGCAAGTCGGTGGATTCGGCGCTGCGCTTCGGATGCAAGGGAATCAAGGTCCGCGTCAGCGGACGCCTGAATGGCAACGAAATCGCGCGTTCCGAATGGTATCTGCAAGGGCGGCTGCCCCTGCACACGCTGCGCGCCGATATCGACTACGGTTTCACCGAGGCGCGGACGACATACGGTGTGATTGGCGTGAAGTGCTGGGTTTATAAGGGCGAAATTCTCCCGGCCAAGAAACGGGAAGCCACCCCGGCGCGCGAGATCACGACCACTGGAGCTTTCTAGAGGCAAGTCAGAAGTTAGAAGTCAGAGTGAAGAATTAAGAGCCAAGGCTCGCGACCACGATTTTTCCTTTTATGAATCGCTGAGAGCCGAGAGCCGAGAGCTGAGAGCTTACTTATGTTGATGCCGAAAAAAGTCAAGTACCGCAAGCAGCAGCGCGGTCGTATGTGCGGGAAGGCATGGCGAGGCGGCGAACTGGCGTTTGGCCAGTATGGGCTGAAGGTGCTCGAGCCGGGCTGGATCACCGACCGCCAGATTGAAGCCAGCCGCGTGGCCATGACTCGTTTTGTGAAGCGCGGGGGCAAGATCTGGATCCGCCTGTTTCCGGACAAGCCGGTCACGAAGAAGCCCGCCGAAACCCGTATGGGCAAAGGCAAGGGCGCTCCCGATCATTGGGTCGCGGTCGTGAAGCCGGGCAAGATTCTGTTTGAGATGGAAGGCGTGACGGTTACGGAAGCGAAGGAAGCGATGCGGCTGGCGTCGCACAAGCTTCCGCTTCGCACGACCTTTGTGAAGCGCGATGTGCTGTAAATAAAAGTTAGAAGTCAAAAGTCGGCTACTGAGAACTGGCGACTGAGAACCGAGAACCGATTTATGAAAGCAGACAAAATTCGCAATTTGACGGATGTCGAACTCCAGCACCAGCAGCGGGATTTGGCCGACCAGCTTTTCAAGCTGAAGTTCCAGATGAATATGGGGCAGACCGAGAGCTTGAAGAAGATTCGCGGCCTGCGCCGGGACATCGCTCGCGTGAAGACCGTGCTGCGCGAGCAGGAACTGGCGGCTGCGGGCACGAAGACGACAACGGAGAAGAAATAATGGCGGACAATAACCTCTCGGAAACCCGAGGCCAGGAAAGAAAGCCGAACCACAAGGTTCTGACCGGCACGGTTACCTCGAGCAAGATGCAGAAGACGATCGTGGTCGAGGTGACGCGCAAGAAGGCGCATCCGCTCTATAAGCGCGTGATCTCGATCCGGAAGAAATTTTACGCGCACGACGAGAAGAACGAAGCGCACGTTGGCGACGTGGTCGCGATCGAGGAATCGCGCCCGCTGTCCCGGCTGAAGCGCTGGACGCTGAAGGAAATTGTGCGCAAGACGGCATTGGTGCCGGAGATCCCCGCGGATGCTGATGTGGTCGCGGGCCGTTAAAGGGTAATAGGGAGAAACGATCATGGCCGTAATGATGAGATCCATGCTCGAGGTCGCTGATAACTCCGGCGCGCGCAAGCTGCAGATGATTCTGCCGCTGGGCGGCGGAACCGGCCTGCGCGCGGGACTGGGCGATGTGATCACGGCGAGCGTGAAAGAGGCCGCGCCTGACGGGCAGGTACAGAAGGGCAAAGTCGTCAAGGCGGTGATCGTGCGCACGCGCAAGGAGCATCGGCGCCGCGACGGGACTTATATCCGCTTCGATCAGAATGCGGCCGTGCTGATCAACGAGACGGGCGAACCGGTCGGGACGCGCGTTTTTGGTCCGGTAGCGCGTGAACTGCGCGAAAAGAAGTTCTTGAAGATTGTGTCGCTGGCGCCGGAAGTACTTTAGGCCGCAGCGGAAGAAGGATCGGGAAAATGGGAACAGCAACATCGGCAAAACATAAGCGGGTCGATATCCGGCGCAACGACACCGTAAAGGTGATGACCGGACGCGATCGGGGCAAAGAAGGACGCGTGCTGCGCGTGCTTCCCGACGAAGATAAGGTTCTGGTCGAGCACGTGATGACCGTGAAAAAACACGTGCGGCCGAATCCGCAGCGCAACATCAAGGGAGGCATCGCCGAGCAGGAACGCGCGATTCCGCTCTCGAACGTCGCGCTGGTATGCGGAACCTGCGGCCCGGTGCGCGTCGGACACGAAGTGCAGGGCGACCGCAAAGTGCGCGTATGCAAGAAGTGCGGAGCGATGCTGGACAAATAGAGATTTGTAATGGGTAATTTGCAATTGGTAATTGAGCCTGCGGCGAGGTATTTCAATTGCAAATTTCAAATTAGAAATTGCAAATCACATAATTCCTCACGAACCGGTAACCATTCCGAAACCGTGATGGAGAAGGCAGCAACGAAAATGGCGAAAGAAGAACAGAAAAAAGGTAAGCCGGGCAAGAGCGAAAAGCACGTCGAAGAGCCCAAGGCGGGACCGGAAGCGCCGCGGCATTCAGCGAAGGAGCGGCCGCGGTTGCGGACGCGCTTCGACAAGGAAGTAGCGCCCGCGCTGCTCAAGGAACTGGATCTGAAGAATCCGATGGCGGTTCCACGGCTGAACAAGATTGTCGTCAACATGGGTGTGGGCGAGGCGACGCAGAACGCGAAGATCATGGACCCAGCCGTCAACGAACTGGGCCAGATTACCGGCCAGAAGCCGATTGTGACCAAGGCCAAGAAGTCGATTGCGGCCTTCAAGGTTCGCGAAGGCATGCCGATTGGCGCCATGGTCACGCTGCGCGGCGACCGCATGTATGAATTTTTCGACCGGCTGGTCTCGATCGTTCTTCCGCGTGTGCGCGACTTTCGCGGAGTTTCGACCAAGTCGTTCGATGGCCGGGGCAACTATACGCTGGGTCTCCACGATCAGCTGATTTTTCCGGAGATCGATTACGCCAAGGTCGACAAGCTGAAGGGCATGAACGTGACGATTGTGACCACGGCGCGTTCCGATGATCAGGCGCGGTCGCTCTTGAAGCACCTGGGCATGCCGTTCCGGGCCTAAGCCATAACTCATAAGTCAGAAGTCAGATTGAAGAAGTAAAACCGAAATTCGCAACGAAGAGGCTTGCTAGAAGCTAGCAGCCAGGAGCTAGAAGCTAAGTGTCAACTACAGCAAAACGAGTCAAGGACGCACGGAAGCCGAAGTTTTCGTCGCGCAAGCACAACCGCTGCAAGATCTGCGGGCGTCCGCGGGCTTTTCTCCGGAAGTTCGGCATCTGTCGTCTGTGTTTCCGAGGATTGGCGCTGCGGGGCGAGATCCCCGGCGTTTCCAAGTCGTCCTGGTAAGAGCGTCGACGGTCGTTAGTCATTGGTCGTTCGCGGCCGGTGCGGACGCTGCGGGGCTTGATCCAGGGAGATGCAGTAAGTGCAAGACAGTCGTTGATAAATGGTGCGCAAATGACTAGCGACCAGCGACCAACGACGAACCAGCTGCTGACAGGTTCTCCGCTGGACGCGGAGCGAACGGGCGGCTCGAGGAGAAGCAAAAAATGAGGTTGACCGATCCGGTCGCAGACATGCTGGCGCGCATTCGCAATGCGATTCGCGCCCGCCACCAGAAAGTCGATATTCCAGCTTCGAAGCTGAAGACGGAGATTGCCCGCATCCTGAAGGAAGAGGGCTATATCGCCAACTTCAAGCCGGCCGAGGAAGAGGGCCACAAGGTCCTGCGCGTCTACTTGAAGTACGGCAACAACAACGAGGCCGTGATTTCGAACCTGTCGCGTGTCTCGCGTCCGGGCTGTCGCGTTTACGTTGGCCGAACCGAGATTCCGCGCGTGCTGGGCGGGATGGGAATCAACATCCTGACCACTCCCAAGGGCGTGATGACGGGGCGCCAGGCGCGCAAGCAGGGTCTGGGCGGCGAGTTGTTGTGCGAAATTTGGTAATGGAGCTTCTAGCTATTAGCTGCTAGCTACTAGCTAAGGGCGATTCGAAACGGTTCTAGCTAGAAGCTAGAAGCCAGAAGCTAAGAGCTGATCTTATGTCACGAATTGGAAAAAAGCCGATCGAGATTCCCAAGGGCGTCACGATCAAGTTTGAAGGCAATACGGTGCTGGTGCAGGGTCCCAAGGGCAAGCTGGATACGCCCCTTCCCCATGGCATCAAGATGGAGCAGAAGGACGGCCACCTGCTCGCCGTCCGCGAGAACGATTCGCAGGCGGCGGTGCACGGGCTGGCGCGAGCGCTCGTCAACAACGCGGTCGAAGGCGTCACCAAGGGCTGGACGAGAGAACTGGAAATCGTCGGCATTGGTTATCGCGCCGAGTTGAAAGGTAAAGGGATGGTGGTATTCAATCTCGGCTATTCGCACCCGATTGAGTATCCGCTGCCCACGGGCGTCGACTGCGTGGTCGACCCGAAGCAGACCAAGCTGAGCCTGACCGGTATCGATCGCCAGAAAGTCGGGCAGGTCGCCGCGGAAATGCGTTCCCTGCGTCCGCCCGATCCCTACAAGAATAAGGGTGTGCGCTACGCGGGCGAAAGACTGAAGAAGAAGGTTGGCAAGACAGGAGCTAAATAATAGTCGCTAGTCATTGGTCGGCAGTCGTTCGCGGGTTTTGGTTTGCCTGACGACTAACGACCAACGACCGACGACGAGGGTTTCAAAATGCTGAGAATTGCTTCAAAAAATCAGACGCGGCAGCGGGTGCACGATCGTATCCGCAAAAAAGTGATTGGCACTCCGGAGCGTCCGCGGCTCAATGTATACCGGTCGCTGAACCATATCTACGTTCAGGTGATCGACGACCTCCAGGGCGTCACGCTGGCGGCGGCCTCGACGGCCGAAGGCAAGAAAGCAGAGCGCGTCACCGGCGGCAACGTGGCCTCGGCCAAAACCGTCGGCAAAAAGATCGCCGAACTAGCCAAGCAGAAGGGCATCACCAAGGTGGTGTTCGACCGCGGCGGCTACATTTATCACGGACGCATTAAGGCAGTCGCCGATGCGGCCCGTGAAGCGGGATTGCAATTCTAGAAACAGCGGCTAGCTTCTAGCAGCTAGCTGCTGGCGATCGAAAATGGTTGCTGGAAGCTAGAGGCTAGTAGCCAGAGGCTGAACAAGAAATGAGATTTCAGAATGCCAAGAGTTACTAAGAAACTCGATGCGGGTTCGTTCCAGTTGAAGGACCAGGTCGTCTCGATTAACCGCGTGACCAAGGTCGTCAAGGGCGGCAAGAACTTGTCGTTCGCGGCGCTCGTCGTCGTGGGCGATCCTTCGGCGGCAGTGGTGGGTTACGGTTCGGGCAAGGCCAAGGAAGTTCCCCAGGCGATTCGCAAGGGAATCGAGTCGGCCAAGAAAAACCTGATGCGGATCAACCTGACCCACACCACCGTGCCCCACACCGTGCTCGGACGCTTTGGCTCCGGCATGGTTTTGTTGAAGCCGGCGCCGGAAGGCACAGGCGTAATTGCGGGTGGAGCGGTGCGCGCCGTCATGACATCGGCGGGCGTGCAGAATGTGCTGACCAAGTCGATCGGCACAACCAATCCGCATAACGTGATCAAAGCCACCTTTGACGCCCTCAAGAAACTGAAGAGCAGGGAAGCAGTAGCGGCGTTGCGCGGCAAGACGGTAGAGGAATTGTAAAATTTTGCTTCTAGCTAGTCGCTAAAAGCCAGTAGCCAGGAAATGAAATGACAACCAAGACTTCGAAATCGGTGGCCAGCGGCAAGATCCAGTTGAAGTGGATCCGTTCAGCAATCTGTTCGCCCGTGAAACACAAGGTAGTGATCAAAGGTCTGGGATTTACCCGGCTGAACCAGGTAATCGAGCGCCCCGATACCGATGCGATTCGCGGCATGGTGAAAAAGGTGCCGCACCTGGTGGAGATCGTAAAATAAGCTCTCAGCTCCAAGCTCTCCGCTCGCAGTGAAACTGCCGAGAGCCTGGAGCTGAGAGCTGAGAGCTGAGAGCCAGGAACTTATATGAATCTTTCGACAATCAAAGCACCGCGCAAGGCAAACACGAACAAGAAGCGCGTCGGACGCGGTATGGGTTCGGGCATGGGCAAGACCTCCACCCGCGGCCATAACGGTCAGTGGTCGCGCGCCGGCGCGCGCCTCATCCGCGGATTTGAAGGCGGCCAGATGCCGCTCCACCGGCGTGTTCCCAAGCGCGGGTTCACCAACATCTTCCGCGAGGAATATGACGTTGTGAACCTGGACCGGCTGGCGACGATCAGCGAGACCGAGATCACTCCCGACGTGCTCAAGAAGGCCGGGATCATCAACGGCAACTCGCCGGTGAAGATCCTTGGCAATGGCGAGCTGAAATCGGCGATCACGGTGCGTGCGCACAAGTTCTCTAAAACGGCGCAGGACAAGATAACCAAGGCAGGCGGCAAGTTCGAGGTCTTGCAGTAATGCTCGAAAAGCTGGCGAACATATTCCGGGTTCCCGATCTTCGCAAGCGCGTATTGTTTACGCTTGGGCTGCTGGCGGTGTATCGCATCGGCGGGCACATTCCGACGCCGGGCATCAATGGCGACAAGCTGGCCCAGTTTTTCGAACAGAACCGGGGCAGCGTGCTCGGCTTTGTCGACTTGTTCAGCGGCGGCAACCTGCGCCGGCTGACGATTTTCGCGCTCGGCATCATGCCCTACATCACGGCTTCCATCATTCTGCAGTTGCTCACAGTGGTGTATGAGCCACTCGCGAAGCTGCAGAAGGAAGGCGAGATGGGCCGCAAGAAAATCACTCAGTGGACCCGCTATCTCACGGTCGTTTTGAGCGCGGTGCAGTCGTTCGGCATTGCCATCAGCCTGGTAAAGGCGGGCGACTTCGTCAACATGCCTGCCGGCCAATTCATCCCGCTGACCATGCTGACCTTGACCACCGGTTCGGCCTTCATCATGTGGCTGGGCGAGCAAATCACCGAGCGCGGCATCGGTAACGGCATGTCGCTCCTGATTTTCGCAGGCATCGTCGTCGGCTTGCCGCGCGGCATCATCGATCTTTACCAGAAGGCAAGCACCGACGCCTGGGGAGCCTTCACCGCACCCGCCATTCTGATCCTTCTGGTCCTGATGGTTGCGGTCGTGGCCTTCATCGTGTATGTCGAACGCAGCGAGCGCCGCATTCCTGTGCAGTATGCGAAGCGCGTTGTCGGACGAAAAGTAATGGGCGGGCAATCGACTCACCTGCCTCTGCGCGTCAACGCCGGTGGCGTCATGCCGGTCATCTTCGCCTCGTCGATTCTCGCGCTGCCGCAGATGCTGGCCGCTCCGCTGCACAACAACCGAGTGATCGGCCCGCTGCTCGAAGCGCTGAAGTGGGGAGAGCCGCTTTACACCCTGCTGTACTGCCTGGGCATTGTTTTCTTTGCCTACTTCTATATCTCGATCGTGTTCAACCCGAACGAGGTCGCCGACAACATGCGGAAGTGGGGCGGATTTATTCCCGGCATCCGGCCGGGCAAGCGCACCGCGGACTTCATTAACGATGTGCTCACGCGCATCACTCTCGTCGGTGCGCTCTACCTGATCTTGATCTCGCTGATCCCGGAGTGGATGATCGCCGGCATAAAGTTGAATCACCTTCCCCTGCTGGGCCGAGTTTTCGAAAACTTGCCCACCTGGGTAACGAATGGTTTGGGCGTGAATTTCTACTTCGGCGGAACCTCGCTGCTGATCGTCGTTGGCGTCGCCATGGATACGGTGACGCAGATCGAGGCGCAGTTGATCATGCGCCACTACGATGGGTTCACTCCGAAGAGTGGACGCCTCCGCGGCCGCCGCTGGTAGGATCTGGTGCGTGCAGTTCGGCTGCTTAAAGTTTGGCGGCTAAGTTTTGCTTAAGGGCGCGGGTTTTGCCGTGCCGCAGGGACCGCAAGTAAGGCGGGCTTTAGCCCCTAAAGTTTTCGGGGAGCGGGGTAGTATTTCCGCAGCGGGAAATACGAGTAAAAGGGGCCATTTCGATGGCCAACAAAACCGCGCTAAGCATCGGCCCGGTGATCCTTCTCGGACCCCCTGGGGCCGGTAAGGGCACGCAGGCCAAACAGATCGTGGATCGCTACGGTATCCCGCAGATATCGACGGGCGATCTTCTAAGGGCTCACGTAACACTCGGAACCAGCCTGGGTGCAGAGGCCAAGACGATCATGGCCCGGGGCGAGTTGGTTCCGGACGAACTGCTTTACGGCATTGTCGCCACCCGGTTGCGGGAACCGGATTGCCGGCGCGGATTCATACTGGACGGCTTTCCCAGGACGGCGGCCCAGGCAGGATGGCTCGATGCCTTCCTCGAAAAACAGCTCTTTGAAAACCCAGAGATGTGCCCGCCGGTTGTGATCCAGTTGCAGGTGGACTATACTCAATTACTGCTGCGTCTTACCGGACGGCGTTCGTGTCCCACCTGTGG
The DNA here is from genome assembly GCA_049521375.1 of Terriglobales bacterium. Lineage (GTDB taxonomy): Bacteria > Acidobacteriota > Terriglobia > Terriglobales > Acidobacteriaceae > Acidiflorens. Next base: position 5,721 of record JBEKOW010000080.1, on the reverse strand, counting down.
ACGGCTCTACAACATCCACTTCCAGCCTCCTCGCGTTGACGAGTTGTGCGACCTGGATGGTTCCCCGCTGACGATCCGCGACGACGATCGTGAAGAAGTAATTTCGGGACGTCTGGCCGCCTATGAGGCTCAGACCAAGCCAGTGGTCGAGTACTACCGCCAGAAAGGCCGCCTGATTCCGGTCAACGCCGACCAGACGATGGAGGAAGTGTCGGCACAGATTTTTGGTGTGATCGACGGCCATACCGTCGATTGCAAACCGGCGGCCGAATCCTAGGACGCCGGCGAGGGACGCAAGAGCGCCGGAAGCAAAAGTAACGATGGGTTTTGGAGAAGACAAGATCGTCCGCAAGTCGCCGACCGAGATCGAAAAGATGCGGCGCAGCGGGCAGATCGTCCGCCAGGTGCTGGACCACGTAAAAAGCGCGGTCGCCCCCGGCGCCTCGACCATGGATCTCGAGAAAGCCGCGGAGAAGCTGATCGCCGACCTCGGAGCTACACCGGCATTCAAGGGATACTACGGTTATCCCTGTGTGCTCTGCACTTCGGTGAACGAAGAGATCGTGCATGGCATCCCGTCGGAAAAACGGGCGTTGAAGACCGGTGACATCGTCTCGATCGACTGTGGAGTGGTTTTCGACGGCTATTACGGAGACGCGGCGATTACGGTCCCGGTAGGCGAGACGCTCACCGCTGAACTGAAGAAGTTGCTCGAGGTGACCGAAGCATCGCTCTATAAAGGAATCGAGCAGGCAAGGATTGGCAATACGGTCGGCCACGTAGGATCGGCCATCCAGAAGCACGTGGAAAGCGCGGGCTTCAGCATCGTGAGAGATTTTGTAGGGCACGGCATTGGAACGAGGCTGCACGAAGCGCCGCAGATTCCGAACTTCGGCAAAAAGGGCCAAGGCCCGGAACTGTCCGAGGGCATGGTGCTGGCGATCGAGCCGATGGTGAACTCGGGCGGTCCGGGCTCCAGAGTTTTGAGCGATAAATGGACGGCCGTAACGCTCGACGGCAGTTATAGCGCGCATTTCGAGCATTGTGTAGCGGTCACCAAGCAAGGCCCGAGGATTTTGACGAATTAACCGTCAGTTGTCCGGGGTAAGCGGCAAGTAAGGCAAGAAGGTTTTGACTGAGAGCTGACAGCTGAGAGCTGGCAGCTGCTTTCAGGAGGGTAATGAGTAAAGAAGACGCGATTGAAGTTGAGGCGTCTAGCGGGCGTGAGCGAAGCGGGAGCCCGCTGCCGAAATCCTGAGCGAAGCGAAGGATCGGTAGTGAGAGAAATTCGGGAGGGTAATGAGTAAAGAAGACGCGATTGAAGTGATGGCGACGGTAATCGAGCCGTTGCCGAATGCCATGTTCAAGGTGGAACTGGAAAACAAACACCAGGTACTGGCGCACGTTTCCGGCAAAATGAGGAAGAACTTCATCCGCATTCTGCCCGGAGACAAGGTCGCGGTCGAGCTTTCTCCGTACGACTTGAATCGCGGTCGGATTGTGTACCGCTACAAATAGATTTTCATGGTTGTCATCCCGAGCGCAGGCTAGGGATCCGCAGTTGCAGTAGCTGAGAACTGGCAACTGAGAACTGGATACTGGTTTATGAAAGTAAGAGCATCGGTCAAGAAAATTTGCGACAAGTGCAAGGTCATTCACCGCAAGGGTGTGGTGCGCGTGATCTGCGAGAATTCGAAACATAAGCAGCGTCAGGGATAAAGTAGCTGCGAGCTTCTAGCCGCTGGCTGTTAGCAAACACAAGGGTCCAACGGTTTGCTAGTGGCGAGTAGCTAGGAGCCAGAAGCTAGAGGGGTTAAGAACTATGGCACGTATTGCAGGCGTCGATCTTCCGCGCAACAAGCACACGAATATCGCGCTCACCTACATTTATGGCATCGGTCATTCGCGCGCCGCGCGCATTCTGGCGGCGGCGAACGTGGAGCCGTCGAAAAAGGTGCAGGACCTCGCGGAAGACGAAGTCAACCGCATCCGCCAGGTCATTGAAGGCGAAGGCGGAGTCGAGGGCGATCTGCGTAAGGATGTTTCGATGAACATCAAGCGGCTCATCGAAATCGGTTCCTATCGCGGATTCCGTCATCGCCGCAATCTGCCTGTCCGCGGACAGCGTACGCACACCAATGCCCGCACCCGCAAGGGCCCGCGCAAGGGCACTGTAGCGCAGAAGAAGAAATCGGCAGCGAAGACTTAAGAAAACAGTTGCCAGTTCTCAGTTCCCAGTTCTCGGCTAACACGGAGAACGGGTTTACTGGGAACTGAGAACCGAGAACTGAGAACTCAGACATGGCAAAACCAGCAGCAGCCGGCGGCGCAGCCGCACCGGAGAAAAAAGGCAAGAAGAAGACGTTCAAGAAAAAGGAGCGCAAGCACGTTCCCCACGGACTCGTGCATGTGCAGGCCTCTTTCAATAACACGATCGTCACCATCACGGACATGTCCGGCAACGTGCTCTCGTGGAAGAGTTCAGGCTCGCTCGGGTTCCGCGGATCCCGTAAAGGAACGCCATTTGCCGCCCAGCAGGCCGCGATGAATGCCGCCAACATGGCGCGCGATCACGGAGTGCGCAGTGTGGACGTCCGCGTAAGCGGTCCGGGATCGGGCCGCGAGTCGGCGGTGCGAGCGCTGGCCGCCGCCGGAATCGAAGTGCGTTCGATCAAGGACACCACGCCGATTCCGCACAACGGTTGCCGTCCGCCAAAGCGTCGCAGAGTGTAGAAGCAAGTTCTCAGTTCCCAGTTCTCGGTTCTCAGTAAGGGCCATGGAACTTCGGGTTTTTCTGAGAACTGGCAACTGGGAACTGATTTTCGTCCGGGACGAAGGGTGAAGCCAAGGGTTCCCAACAAGCCTGCAGTTGGCTTGTTGGGACGGAAACCCGTAAACCGGTCATCTAACAAGGAGAACAACTTGGCCCGTTATACCGATGCAGTGTGTCGTCTCTGTCGCCGGGAAGGCATCAAGCTCTTCCTGAAAGGCACGAAGTGCTTCAGCGATAAATGTCCCATTGAAAAACGCAATTTTGCTCCCGGACAGCACGGGAAAGATAAAAAGACCAAGGTGGTTGGCTACGGTCTGCAGTTGCGCGAAAAACAGAAAGCCAAGCGCATTTATTTCACCCAGGAAGGGCAGTTCCGCAACTACTTCGAGAACGCCGTCCGCTCCAAGGGAGTCACGGGTGAAAAGCTGCTCGAGCAGCTCGAACGCCGCCTTGACAACGTCGTTTTCCGGATGGGTTTCGGCATCTCGCGGCGTCAGGCGCGGCAATTAGTGCGTCACGGACACGTGCAGGTGAATGGCCGCAAAGTAAACATTCCCTCGTACGAAGTCACAGTGGGCGAAGAGATCGCGATCCGCGAGAATAGCAAGAAAGTTCCGATTCTCGAAATCGCGCGGGATTTCGCCAGTCATCAGCCCGCTCCGGCGTGGCTGGACATCGATCGCGAAAACTATAAGGGACGCATCACCGCCCTGCCGAAGCGTGAAGATATCCAGTTGCCGGTGAACGAGCAGCTGATTGTCGAGTTGTATAGCAAGTGACGCCGTTTGGCTGGGCGTCTGAGCCCAGCCGGCGTCATCCTGAGCGAAGCGAAGGATCTCTTTCGTTTCTGCTCTTTCGCAGCAGATTTTTTGGCCTTGTTTTTCGAGCCAGATCAGCCCGCGGCAGCGCCTGATCCGAGTCTGGGCCGACCCGGAGAGCCGCCGCGGAGCCACATGGCCGCGAGGAGAAACACACTATGCTTTGGAGAGGTTTTCAAAAACCGAAACGCCTGGCGAATGATGCCAGCTCACTGACCGACAAGTACGGAATGTTCTGGGCTCAGCCCTTCGAGCGCGGATTCGGCACCACCATCGGTAACGCGCTTCGCCGCGTCATGCTGAGTTCGATCGAAGGCGCGGCCGTTACCGCCGTCAAGATCGAAGGCGTGCTGCACGAGTTCCAGTCGATCCCGGGCGTGGTAGAGGATGCGACCGACATCATCCTCAACATGAAGCAGGTCCCGTTCAAGCTCGCGGGTGACGGTCCGAAGGCGATTTATCTGCGCGCCGATCAGCCGGGCGTCGTGACCAGCGGCATGATCGAGTCCGATGCCGATGTCGAAATTCTTGACAAGGAAATCTACATCGCGACCGTGAGCGAGGGCGGCAAACTCGACATGGAGATGCGCCTGAAGCGCGGCCGTGGCTACGTTTCGGCGGATAAGAACTTCGACGACGATCTTGGCATTGGATTCATTCCCATCGACTCGGTCCATTCGCCGGTGCGCAAGTGCAATTACACGGTCGAAGCGGCGCGTCTCGGCCAGATCACCGATTATGACAAGCTGACCCTCGAAGTCTGGACGAATGGTTCGATCACTCCCGGCGATGCCCTCGGCCTCGCCGCCAAGCTGGTGAAGGATCACATGAATATCTTCATCAACTTTGAGGAAGAGATCGAAACCGCCGCGTCCAGCGAAGAGCGCCGGCCGGAGATCAAGAACGAGAACCTCAACCGCTCCGTCGAGGAACTCGAGCTTTCCGTCCGCAGCTACAACTGCCTGAAGAATGCGAACATTCAGACCATCGGCGAACTGGTGCAGAAGACCGAAGCCGAAATGCTGAAGACGAAAAACTTTGGACGCAAGTCGCTTAACGAAATCAAGGAAATCTTGTCCTCGATGGGCTTGAGCCTGGGCATGAAGATCGACGAGCACGGCAACGCCGTCCCCGGACCGACTTCGAACCAGATTCTGCCCGCGTCGATGTACGGCGATAACGATCTGTAAAGCAGCTACTAGCTTCTAGCTGCCAGCCACTAGCGAGCCTTGTAGAAATGCCTGCTAGAAGCCAGTAGCTAGAGGCTGGAAGCGAGTTCCCGGTCCTCAACTGAGAACTGAGAACAAACACTGACAACTGGGGTAAAGACATGCGTCACAAAGTTGCGGGATACAAACTCGGACGTACCACATCGCACCGGCGCTCCATGTTTCGGAACATGGTGACTTCAATCATCATGGAAGAACGCATCGAGACGACGGCCATCAAAGCCAAGGCCATCCGCCCGCTGGTCGAGAAAATGATCACGCTCGGCAAGCAGGGCGACCTCGCGGCGCGCCGTCGGGCAGCGGCCTATCTGATGACCGACGAAGCCGTGCACAAGCTCTTCGACTGCGCATCGTCCGCACCGCATGGCGCAAGGGCGATGGAGCCGAGAAGGCCTTCATCGAACTGCTGGGCAGCGAACAGGTGTTGGACGAGAAGCGCCAGAAGCGTGCCGAACTCCGCGCCAAAAAAGCCGAAGAAACCCGCAAAGCAATGGAAAACGCCGATGCCCAGGCGGAAGCCGAGAAAAACATGGCCGCGAATGAAGCGGAAGGCAAGACCGAAGGCAGCGACAAGAAAGAGTAACTGCGATCGCGAGATTCATTTTTATCCAGGTTTACGTTAGCGTCGTTTCCCAAAATTAGGGGCGCCCCAAAAATGGGCGCCCTTTTTAGTCTGCAATCTTCGACGATGCTCCAAGCTATTGTGTAAGCGGACCCCGAACGCTCCCAATCAATCCGGTCTTGTTGTCGAGCACGACCAGACGAACCTCCTTGCCATCTGCGGGCGCGTCGATATCGAGAGGAACCATCAGGCCCTTGGCCATAACTTGCTGCAAGGTGGCCGCGTCGAATGTGTGGTCCACTTTAATGCTTCGCGTCCCGCCCAGATTCTTGCCACTGG
>JBEKOW010000079.1:0-15696 GCA_049521375.1 Terriglobales bacterium | reverse complement strand
GAAGGAGCCATGAAGATCGACAGATATCCGTTGCGCGCGAAGTCGCCCGAACCGCCAATCCCGTTCTGGATGCGCGATCCCATCACGTGCGTCGAGTTCACGTTGCCGTAGATATCGGCTTCAATCATGGCGTTCATGGCGATCACTCCCAGCCGGCGGATGATTTCCGGATGATTGGAAATCTCCTGCGGACGCATCACGATGCGGTCCCGATAGCTGGCCATGTTCGCGTTCACCTCCGTCATGCCATCCGGACTGAGCGAAAATGCCGTCGCCGAAGCGCAAGTCAGCTTTCCCGACTTCAGCAGACGAATCATGCCGTCCTGAATCACTTCGGTATAAGAAGTCAGCCCCTCGAACGAGCGGCAGCAGGTTCGCCGGCATGCGTCCCTTCTTCACTTCCCAGCTGAGAAATTCCAGAATGTGGCCCGCAATTTCCTTGGACGCCTTATCCGGCGCCTTGAACGCGCTGTTCCGGTCGGGAGCATCCGTCAGCACGATCGCCACCACCTTCTCGGGCGGAACTTCCAGGTACGGCGTGCCGATGCGCTGCCCCGTGCTCACCAGAGGAATCGGCCCGCGATTGGGTGGCATCTTCAGCCCGTAGTAGATGTCATGCATGCCTTCGAGCGCGGCCGGTTGCCACGAGTTCACCTCGAGAATCACGCGGTCGGCCTGGTCGATCCAGGTCTTGTTGTTGCCGATTGACGAACTCGGGATGAGCCGCCCGTCTTCCAGCACGGCGGTGACTTCGATGAGCGCGACATTGAGCTTGCCCAGAAATCCGTATTCCACGAACTGGGCCACATGGCTGAGATGAATATCCATGTATTCCATTTCGCCGGCGTTGATGCGCTTTCGCGTCTCGGGGTCGGACTGGTACGGAAGCCGCAGATGAACTCCTCCCGCCATCGCCAGCGCGCCATCCAGTTCGGGGCCGGTGGAGGCTCCGGTGAAGACGCTGACCTGAAACTTCTCGCCGCGGAAATTGGCTTCGGCGATCCGGCGCGCCAGCTTCATGGGCACTGCCTTGGGATAACCGGAACCGGTGAAGCCGCTCATGCCGATCTGATCGCCGGAATGAATCAGCGCCGCCGCTTCGTCGGCGCTCATGATCTTCTGCGCCAGGCTGGAATTCAATACACGCGTAGTTGTGGGAGGTAGGAGAACAGTCGTCATCGAGAAAGCCTTTCCAAATCAGTAGAAAAATGTCTACCAGTTACGATAGCCGCGAGCCCAAACACCCGTCTGTGAGCCTCGTCACGAGAGAACTGTTCCCAGGCATTTGGCTTTCTCCATTTCTCCGTGCCTCCGTGGTAAAAAAGCGGCCACGCGCCAGCAGCCTCAAACGCCGGTTAGACATTCTCCTCTTCATCGTTCAAAATACTAGATTCATTTCCTACAGGAGACCTCATTGACCCAGCTACAGCGCGTCAAGATCAGCGCTCTCGGCACCTACCTTCCGCCCCGCCTTCTTACCAATGCCGACCTCGAGAAACTCGTCGATACCAACGACGAGTGGATCATGAGCCGCGTCGGCATCAAGGAACGCCATATCGTCGACAAAGGCGTTGCCACCAGCGATCTAGCCGCCGAGGCCGCACGGCGCGCCCTTGCCCAGCGCGGCATCGAGGCCAGCGACCTCGACGCCATCATCGTCGCCACCGTCACGCCCGACATGATGTTCCCCGCGACCGCCTGCCTTGTGCAGGACAAGATCGGCGCGAAAAATGTCTGGGGCTTCGATCTGCAGGCCGGATGCTCGCAGTTCGTCTACGCCCTGCAAGTGGGCGCGCAATTCGTGGCCACCGGCGCGCACAAAAAAGTCATGGTCATTGGCGCCGACGTGATGTCGTCGATCATCGATTACACCGATCGCGCCACCTGCGTGCTCTTTGGAGACGGCGCGGGCGCTGTCATTCTGGAGCCGGCTGACGACGATTCCGGACTCATCGACTTCATGCACGAAGTGGACGGCTCCGGCGGTTGCTCACTCTACATGCCCGGCGGAGGCAGTCTCCATCCTTCTTCCCATGAAACCGTGGACAAGAAGATGCACTACGTTCATCAGGACGGCTCCGCCGTATTCAAATTCGCCGTCCGCAAAATGTCGGAAGCCTGCGTCGACATCCTCAAGCGCAACGGTCTCACGGGAGACGACATCGACCTGATGATCCCCCACCAGGCCAATCTGCGCATCATCCATGCCACCGCCGAACGCCTCAAACTGCCGCTACAGAAAGTGATCATAAACATCGATCGCTACGGCAACACGACCGGAGCCACCATCCCTCTAGCGATGCACACCGCGATTGAACAGGGCAAGCTGAAGAAGGGAAGTCTGGTGCTATTAGCCGCCGTGGGCGCAGGTTTCACAGTCGGGACAACGCTCCTCCGCTGGGCCTATTGAGCGTGCCGCGCACCCGATTTGGGTGAGAACTGAAGTCATCCCGAGCGAAGTGAGGCGAATGCCGAACGCAGTCGAAGGAGCCCTACCCCCATACCTCCAACACGATCGCCGCAAGGCATTCTACCCGCGCCCCAAGGTTTTAATCTCCATACCCCAATGATTCACGCGGTCACGGCACTAGCCCGGTTGTTCAAAATCGCCCATTTCGCCAACCACCCCGGCAAATTCTCAGTGATCGCAATCGGAAATTGACTCCCGGCCCCCACCCAATTTTGGGATAATTGGGCGCCGCATCAAACCGAAAATTTGCAGAAAATTATTTGCCTGTGAAAAGGAAAACCGATGATACGACCCCTTGGCATTTGCTTGCTTGTATGCTGCGAGATCGTTTTGGCAGCCTCTCAATCTCCGCAGAGAACGTCGATGGAAGGTTCTCGCGCAAACCGGTCGAAGGTCACGATCGAGGGGTTGGTGCGAGATATGGCCTGCCCGATTCAGAACCTTGACGGCAATGCGACCAGTTTAAGTCTCAAGTGCGCACGGGCATGTGTGAGGGCCGGCTCCCCAATCGCCATTCTGACCAGGGATGGCAATCTCTATCAGCCGATCTCCGACAAAATGCCCGATTACAGCCAGAGGAAAAAGCTGATGCCCTTCGTGGGCAAATATGTCCAGGTCAACGGAATCGCGTTTGAGCGCAACGGAACCCACGCAATCGTCATCGCCGGGATTAGGGAGGTGAAAGAGGTGCGCGTGACGAATGACGAGGAATAGCGCGGCAAAATCTACAACCCGAACTCGCTAAAATCGGCGAGTCACTAAACTTCCCACGGATCCGGGCTGGAACCTGATTTGCATGAAAATCGAGGTGCTGGTGTTGCTTGTCTTCGTCGTTGTTTCCGCAGCCAATCGGGCCGCTGCCCAGGCCACGCATGAGTGACCGGGGCTTGAGTGTGATCGCCCCTTTCTTCCCTTCCGCATGGTTTTTCGCTATGTCTCAACCTGCTGACGTCATCCTGCATGCCGTCTGATAACGTCACGGCTGAATCACCGATTGGCGGACTGTGGCCGAACTGGCCTTATGCCAGGGATCGCCTGGATAACTTGCTTTGATGATGTTACTTCCCGCCCTGGCAAAGGACGTCGTGAGGCTGGCTGAGCCTTGGTACACCGCTCGCGTACCCAATATTTGTTTGCCGTCGTAAAAGGTTACCAGTTCGCCATCCGGGATCTTCAAATGGGAGCTGAGAGTACAAGTCAATGTAACTTGCTGATTAACCTTCGATGAATTTGGCGAGGCGGTGAGCGCCGTACTAGTCACAAAGTACGTTTCGTTCAGGAACACGGCCAGCGTGCCATGGATGCAGCCAGGACCACCGCAAATGCTCGCGGCCACCAGGTCGGGTCTCTGATCGCCGTTCACGTCAGCCATGGTGACGGCCTCGGTCCAAACCGCCCCCGAGTTATACCTTAGCGGGGGCACTTGGAAGGTTCCGTCCCCATTGCCTAAAAACACCCGCACTAGGCCGTTCTCTCCGCCGCAAGTCCCCGCCTCCGGACAGAAGGCGCTTACCGCCAGATCGGGATAGCCATCCCCATTCACGTCGGCTACGGCCACCGTTGCTATTCCCCATCCTTTCTCGCTATACGTAACCGGATCCTGGAAGGTGCCATCGCCATTGCCCGCCAGCACGCTAACACTGTCCTCGCAGGACGGGGCATATCCGCAGGGATTACTCACAACCAGGTCCGGATGTCCATCCCCATTTACATCCGCAACCACAACCGAAGACGCCGCGACTCCGCCGGAGTTGTAAGTGACCGGCGGTTGAAAAGTGCCGTCGCCGTTGCCGAATAGCACGCCGACGACGCCATCCGGGTTGCAGGTGGGGAAGTATCTGGACTGGACTGTCAGGCATTGGTTAGCAACCACCAGATCAGGCTTGCCGTCGCCATTTACATCCGCCGTTACAACCGCAGCGGCTACCCATCCGCCCGAGGCGTAGCTGACGGCTGCTTGGAAGGAACCGTCACCATTGCCGATTAGTACGGCCACGGTTCCGAGTCCGATTTCGCCGTTACTACACGCACCTGTCTCGCAAGCATTGCTGACAATCAGATCCGGAATACCATCGCCGTTTACATCTGCCACCGAGACCGAATCTGCGTTCCATCCTCCTGAACTGTAGCTGATAGGGAACTGGAAGGTTCCGTCGCCGTTGCCCAGCAAAATGCTCACTGATCCTGGTCCGTCTGCGCCGTAATCGTACGGGCAGCCCGCGCTCGATTCGCAGTAGTTGGCTACCACCACATCCGGGATGCCGTCGCCGTTTACATCCGCCACCGCGATCGAGTCGGCGGTCGCCCCCCCCGAACTAAAGATCATCGCCGACTGGAAGGTGCCGTCACCATTGCCCAACATCACGCCTATCTTTCCACCGGATGTGGTGCATCCTCCGTCATATTCGCCGGGACACTGCAGTGCCACGACCAGATCGGGAATCCCATCCCGGTTTACATCAGCGACAGCAACCGCTTCTGCACCCCCGCCGCCGGAATTGTAGGCCACTGGCGACGTAAACCTGGCTGGTGGTAATTCCGTAGCAACCCCTGCGACGACAAGGAGAGAAAGCGCGCCGACCGCCATCGCAGCGTAATTCGTGATTTTGCTAAAAGCGAAGATTGGCCCGGTCATTAGACCTCCCTGACTCGGACTAGCTTATGGCTTTCAGGCTAGCTTTTGAGCGTAAGGCGCGATTGCGCCTCAGTCGCAGAAGATCATGAGACTACAGAACAACATCAACGTCAAGGCTGGATGAGATCCTGGGCCGGACAGTCCCCTTGAAAGATTGTCCCAGACGGTATCGATTGCAAACATCCCCACTCGCTAAGAACGCGCTCCGGGTTTGAGGAAGGCGACCCCCACAGACCCAAACGAGTTGCCATTTCGACCTAAGTCATTTAAATGCTAAATCTTGCAGAGTGCAGGTAACTAAGTAGTAACATCATTCCATTCATTCTAAAGCACTTAGCCATTCAAATCGTCGTAAGTCGTTTATTTTCAGTGTATCAGCGCAACCCGTTATTATTCAAAGACCTAGCGGGATCATACGGCTAAAGTATTGATTCTAAGAGATCGAGGAGAGGGGGGTACAAACAGGGAAGCACCCTGAACCCGGCAAGATCAACACCATCGTTGAAAATTCAAAAATCACAAACTCCCGGGATGTCGTAACGTGCACGAGCGCTGGCTTCTGCTAAATTCAGTGACGAGAGGAAAAAGCTCCATGAAATTCGGCGTCATCATCTTCCCGGGTTCCAACTGCGACCACGATGCCTTTTGGACGATTCAGCAAGTCGCCAGGCAACCGGTGACTTTTCTCTGGCACGACTCCGAGGACCTTCAGAACTGCGACGCGATCATCGTCCCGGGAGGCTTTGCCTACGGCGATTATCTGCGCACGGGAGCGATCGCCAAGTTTTCCCCTGTGATGCAGTCGGTCCGCAAGTTCGCGGACGCGGGCGGTCTGGTGCTCGGCATCTGCAACGGCTTCCAGATTCTGTGCGAGGCGGGCCTTTTGCCGGGAGCGCTCATGCGCAACATCGGCCTGAAATATGTCTGCAAGCCGGTCGAGGTGCGAGTCGAGAATAATCAGACGCCCTTCACGAACGCATGCACCAAGGGCGAAGTGCTGACAATCCCGATCGGACACATGGAAGGGAATTATTTCTGCGATGCGGCGACGCTACAGGAACTCAATCGCGACAACCGGATTATCTTCCGCTATGCGAACGCGCAGGGAGAAATCACAGCGGAAGCAAATCCCAACGGCTCGCTCGAAAACATCGCCGGCATCTGCAGTCCAGGACGCAACGTTTTGGGGATGATGCCGCATCCCGAACGAGCTGCCGAGCCCGAACTGGGCGGCACGGATGGCGTAAAGATTTTCGACTCGCTCGTCGGAGCGCTGGCGGGAAAGTGAGTATTAGATGGTGCGCCCTGAGAGATTCGAACTCCCGACCTTCTGGTTCGTAGCCAGACGCTCTATCCGACTGAGCTAAGGGCGCTTTACGGAGGTTTGGTGACGCTCAAGCTTTCAGTCGCGCGCAGTTGCTGCAACGCTTGAAAGCACTGCAGATCAATCGTAACGAAGGCTGGGAATCGCGTCAAGAATAGGGAGCGAGGCGGCGGCAATCACTCTTGCCTTTGGCTCGTCCGCCGGATTAAGGAAGATGGTCCGACCCCTACGGTAGTTTGGGGCTGCCTTTGCCCTTCTTGGTCGAGCTCTCAGCTACGGCCCTGACGTCCGGTTCCGCACCGCTGGCTTTCGCAGATGTGATATTGAAGGCGGGAAGTTTCTGCCGAGACATCGCGTTTTCCAAGCCTTGCGCCGCCACTTTGGAATCCAGGCTGGAGGAAGCTTGGGTGGCTTGCTGGCCTTGAGAAAGAGTCGCGGTGTGTGTGCCGTTGCTGATTCGAAGATCGCCCTTAAGGGCTACCACCTGCACGTTGCCGTTCGCGCGGATAACTTGATACTCGGTGAGTGCGCTGGAAACTGGCGTGACGTTGACTAAGCCGGCCCGCGCTGACATGCCATTGGAGGTCTTCAGTTGTGCGCTTCCGTGTTCGACGACCGCCGCATCGCCCTCGAACTTGACCAGCGAGTCAGAGAGAACCGTCACGCTGGATCCCGAGGCGTCGATCTTCAGTGTCGAACCAGGATTGGTCTGGATCAGGTCGCCGGGGAAAATAGCGGACGCATGGTCCACAGAGGTTCCGTTGAGCCAGGATGTTCCGTACGAGTGAACCATGGCCGGGTTCAGTCCGGCGGCGATGAGGGAAGCCGGAAGTAGGAGAATGGCTGTGCACAGCAACCGAGTTCGGGGACGCATACTCGCTCCTGGGACGCAGAGAAACTGGTTCATGGTATCGTTAGATTCCTTGCCAGTCAACGAGTTTCGCGATCAGACGGGTCCGAACCTCGGCTCTCGGGACCGCCGGCGGGTTCGCTGGCGCTACTCTCGGCGCGGGCCGTTTCGTTTCCTATTTCCTGCTGGGCAAGAGGCTACCGCGCAGAGGACGTAGAAGAGGGCGGCGTTTGCCGGGATGTGAAGATTGAAGTCCAGAAAGCTGTGCGCCAGCAAGCCCGTACAGCCTGCCAGGGCGGCCGTGCTGATTCTCGCATCGCACGACTTCCTAACCAGTCGAATATTGGCCGTCCCCTCCCGATAGAGCAGGACCAGAAACCAGACTCCTACACCGAAGCCCAGTAGGCCGGTTTCGAGCAGAAGTTCGAGGTAGTCGTCATGCGCGTTGTCCATGAAAAAGCCGTCGTAGAAGACGCGGTAATGTGGAAAGACGGTGGCAAAGGTTCCCAGTCCGCTCCCCAGAAAAGGGTGTGCGCGAAACATGCGCATCGAGTCGCGGTGGATTAAGAGGCGCGCCGGATCGTGGATGTCGGTGATACGGTTGCCGAGTTCCTGGGGAGCGATCCAGGCCAGAAACAGAGCGGTCGTGATGCTGAAGGCGACAAAAACCGCAGCGGATCTGCGTGGCGGGAACTGGCTCATCCAGACGACGCCCAGGAAGAGCATTTCTACCACGACCGCGATCATTCCTCCGCGCGATTGCGACAGGAAAACGGATGTGACCATCACCACGGTCGAACAGGCGAGAAGGAAACGTTTTTCGGCGCGAAGCGAAGGCTCGAGCGCCAGAATCAGGGCCAGCGGGAGAAGCATTTCCATCAGGCCAGCGTAGTGATTGTGATTTACGTAGCTGCCATAGACGCTGCCGGCGTGCGGCTTAATGAGCCAATAGATCTTGCCGTTTGAGGTAAAGCCTTGGAGTATGGCGAAGAGCGAATAAAGGGCTCCGAAGATGACCATCGTGCTGGCGAAGAGCCTTACCTGGGCACGGGTGAATTGGACGGCGGTGAATGCCAATACTCCATAGGCGATGCAGAGCCACAATTCGGCGAGCGTATCGTAGAGGTAGGCAGTTCGATGGAATGCGATCTGCGCCACGACGATTCCCATGAAAGCCAGCCCGGGAGCGAATAGACGATTCCATCGGATTCCGATTCGGGTGCCGATGTGAGAGGCTTGTACGGGATTGCCGGCGTGGAGTGCCGTGAGCCTCCAAGCCATCCAAATTAAAAACACTAACGCTGCCGCGGCTTCGAGCAGCGCGATCGACCAATCCTGCACCGCGCCTAGCGCGAGTGGACCGAAAATCAGGACGGCAGAAAATGCCGACAGCAAGGCAGCACGCAGAGCACGTTCCAGACGATCTCGCCGGCTGACCCGGGTTACGACTGGAGCGCTACCCTCGATGGCTTGGGCGGAGGGCATTCGGGTTCCCTATCTCGCTTCCAGTCGCAAGTCGTCGATCCAGACTCGGCCGCGGATCTTGGTATTGGCGGGCCCGCGAATGAACTTTATTACGACGAGGCTGGTAGCGGCTGGAACTTGCAATTGGCCGGTCACTTCGTGCCAAGGATGGGTGTCAAGCACATCGTCGGTCACAAGCAGATTCGCGCCACTGAAGGCGTCGGCAACGGCGATTCGCGGTCCACTGGAACTGGTGACGTTTTCACTCGTGATCCAGGCGCTGAAGTTGTATGCGGCGCCCGATCGGACGGGGACAAATTGCGTCCAGCCGGCGTCGTAGGCGGGGCTGCCGTCATATGACAAGGAGAGCGAGCGGGTCCCGGAATGGCCGATAGTGTCGTCACTTGCGGCGACGATGTGATCCGCGGGTTGGTGGCGCCAGTCGAATCCGTAATTCAGGATGGGCTGCTCAAAACCCGGGTTCACGATCAAATTGGTCGTGGGAAGATATGGCTGAATACCTGGCGCGATGCTGGCGAGGTCGTGCCAGGCCCGGTCGAATCCGGTTACGTCGTGTTCTTTGAGCAGGTAATCGAGGTAGAAGACGCTGATTTTGGGAGAAAACGGACGGCGCGACGCCACAATCTGCCGCCACACGCGACTGGCCGCCGCGGGCTGGTTTTGTTCTCCCAGCACGCGCAGGAGTGCGAACTGTAATTCAGGGTTCGGGGAAAGGGCATTGGCGAGCAACAGATCGGCATCGTGGGTCGCGCGCCAGCAGGTGAGCAGGAGACTCGGGGCGACCTGCGGATCCTGACTGAGAGCTTGGCGAACAAGAGGGAGCGCATGCGCGGCATCGCCCACCGCCAGGTAATACTGTGCCGCTTCGGCGGCCACTTCCGGATTGCCCGGTTCGGCGGCGATGGCGGATTGCAGCGCTTGATTCTCGAGTTGCAGGTTGTCCGCTTCCTGATAAGCGGCCGCCAGATCCAGCCAGTAACGACCGTTATAGGGATTGAGTGCGACGGCTCGGCGAAGATTTAAGAGCGCGCCATCGCGGTCCTGGCCGGCAACAGAGAGCTGCAAACCCAGCAGGTGAGGGAAGGTAGCGTTCCCCGGCGCAAGTCGTGTGGCGCGCTGAAGCCCTGGAATGATGGCCGGGGATTCGGCGGCCCGATGGGCGAGGTAAACGCGCAGAACGCGGTCGCCGTACATCGCGACCAGCGCAACGCAGATCAGAACAAAAAGAATTTTGTGGAAAAGAGCCGGTTCGCGAGGGGGCACGACTAATCCATGGCGCCGGATTTTCCGGACGTGTATTCGTGGTATCCGCCGTAGCGGCTGCCATAGTAGTAGCGATCCGGTTCAGTAAAGTCAGCGGCGTTAAGAACGACACCGAGAACGCGGGCATCGACCTGGGCAAGAATATCGCGGGCGCGGCGCAATGCCGCTTTGCTGGTGCTGCCGGCGCGGATCACGAGCAGAGTGGAATCGGCGAAAGCAGAGAGGAGCACGGCATCGGTGACGCTTAGCACGGGCGGGGTGTCAATGATGATGTGATCGAACTCGCCCCGCAGAGTGGCGAGCAGGTCGCGCATGTGCGTGGATGCAAGAATCTCGGAGGGATAGAGCGCAACCGGGCCCGCAGGCAGCACGAAGAGGTTTGCGAGATCCGGCGCTGGCTGGAGAGCGGTGTGAACATCGAGATTTTGAGTCAGTACGGTGCTGAGTCCCGTTTCGGATTGCAGGCCGAGAATCTGGGAGATGCTGGCACGCCTCATGTCGCCTTCGATCAACAACACGCGGGATCCTTTTTGCGCGAGCACAATTGACAGATTAAGGCTGGTGGTGGTCTTGCCTTCCTGCGGCAGGGGACTGGTGACCATCAGTACTTTGGCTGCTTTTCCGCCTCTCGACAGCAAAATCGAGGTGCGGAGACCGCGATAGGCTTCGGCAATTTCCGACTTCGGGTGAAGAGCGGTGGCAATTGCGGCCGCTCTTTTCGGAGGGCGCTGGCCCGAGGGGAGCATCCGGTTGGACCGGGCTTCCAGAGGAACGATCGCAAGCGATGGAAGACCAGCCACCATCTGCGCCTGCTCCAGTGAGTGCACGGCATCATCGCGCGATTCCAGAATAAAGGCGAGCGAAACGCCTCCCGCCAAACCTACCAACAGGGATACCAAGAGATTGCGGGGAATATTCGGGGACGACGGCGCAGTCGGAGCGGACGCGGGATCGACAATCCGGACGTTGCTGGAGCGCAAACCGGTCATGACGCCCGCTTCTTTCAACTTCTGCAAAAGTCCCTCATAGAGCTGGCGGTTGCTGTCGACGTCGCGCTTCAGAAGGCTGTACTCGATGGCACTTTCATTCAACTGGTTGGCGTCGGTCTTCTGATTTTCCAGAGACGCGCGCAGCAACTTTTCGTGCTCGAGAGCGGCAAAGTAATCTTTCTTGTATTTCGAGGCGAGGCGATCAACCTCGGTCTTGATGTCGGCCTGCACGGCTTCCAATTCCCCGTTGAGTTCCTGCACCTTGGGAAAAGTCGGTTGAAAACGGACCGAAGCCTGCGCCAGTTGCCGATGGAGGTCTTCCTCCTGGCCCCTGAGTTTCACGAGCGGGCTGGACGGGTCGAGACTGGAGAGCAGTTCGGGGTCTCCCGAGCCCGCCATGCGGTAGATAGATTCCTTCTGCATCCGATCCGCTTCCGCCGCCGTCAATTCCTTGTTCAGTTCGTTCAGTTTTGAGGTGATGATGTTCTCTTTTTCGTCGATGCCGAGGATCCCGTGAGCCTTCTGATAGCGAACCAGCTTTTCCTGCGATTCCTCGACTCTCAACTGCAGTTCGGATAGTTGCTGTGTCAGCCAGTCGGCGGTGCGAGTGGTGGCATCAAGGCGGGTCTTGTAATTTTGCTCGATGTACGTGTCGATCAGGGTATTGACGGCTTTGGCGGCGAGGTTGGGATCAGAGCTCGAGAAACGGATTTCAAGCAGGCGCGTTCTTGGTATGGAGTTGATCTGCAGCGCGCCATGGAATTTGCCTACGAGGGCGGCTTCGAGATGCGGTTCAATGAAGCGGGAGTCAATCGAGGAAGCGTCCGCAGCGCTGGCTGCGGGCGGCGCGCCCTTTCCCGCGAATGCGAGGTTGGAATCCAGGTTAAGTTTTCGGATGACCTGTTTCGCGATCGCATCGCTCTGCAGAACATGGGTCTGCGTATCCATTGCGACCATGTAGTCGTCGCCGGAGTCATTGCCGCTGGCATCAGAATTTTTCATGCCCGCCGTCTCAGCGCCCTCGCGATTGATGACGACGCGTCCGACGGCCTCAAAGATTGGCGTGGCGGAGAAAGAAAGAATCGCTCCGACCAAAAGGGCGACGAGCATAACGGAGAGAATCGTCCACTTGTGGCGAAGAAGAATGGGCCAGTAGTCCCACAGACTAGGAATCTGACGGGCCGGGTAGCCGCCAGGAAGCGTTCCCACGGTGTGAGCGTGGGCTGGCAGTCCGCCGCCCTGAGGCACTAACGTGTGAACGTTCTCGGGCTCCATTACCTAGGCTGCTCCATTTACACCGATGCTCGCGTTGAAGGTAGACGATGACTAGCGGGAACTAACCTGCGGGGAACGCACGACCAAGTCCTGATCATTGTACAACCGTGAAAGAACAATAGCGAAGGTTTTTTGCGCGCCCCGCCCGCTGCAGACCGTTGCAAATCGCCTGCCAGAAGCTGGTTCCGGGCGAGTGCGGCGGTGTTATACCCTCGGGCTATTATCCTTGCGCGGGCCCGGTTAGAGACGCGCCACAGTATTGCGTGCGGCATCTCCTGGAACGGGCGAGATGATATGGTGGAATCCGGCTTGAATTCAGTGCCCACGACGGACAACATGATCCCCGCCCACCCGCAGGCTCTTTTGCGCCGCTGAGCCGCGCGTGGCCTGGGTCGAGGTATGAACGGTAGGATGGACAAACCCCCACTGCTTCTCGACGAGGAGTTACCCAAAGAGACAGGCGACATCGCCGATGCGATCGCGCCCGTACCGTCTTCGTCGGGCTACCGGGCGCTATTACAGACCCTGTTCCGCGGAAAGATGAGCGGCGCGGCGATCGCGCTGGTCATCCGGCAAATCGCGATCATGGCTCTGAGCGTGGGCAGCAGCGTGGCCGTATCGCGCTGGATTGGTCCGGAAATAGTGGGACGCTTTGCCATCCTGATCTTCGTCACCCAGGGAATTCTGGGATATTTCGGCGACTTGGGACTAAAAGCCGCACTGATCCGCAAGCGGGGCGATCTGGAACCCACCGAACTGGCCAGCGCGCAAAAAATAATTTTCGCGATCTCAACCCTGTTTGCGTTGGTGATTGGCGCCCTCTTGCCGGCCGCGCTTCGCCTGGTCAAACTTGGGCCCGAGAATTACCTGCCGGCAACAATTTTCCTGGTGTTGCTCATTGTGCGCAATCAGCGAATGGTGCCGCTTGCCATGCTTGAGCGCGCCATGCGATTCAAGGTGGTGAGCGCGGTGGAGACGGGCGAGAGCCTCATCTATACGATGCTACTGGCCACACTGGCATTTCTCCACAAAGGTATCTGGTGCTATGTGATCGCGATGGGATGCCGCGACTTTTTTGGAAGTGTCGCCTTTAACCTGATCGCTCGCCCTCCGTTCCGGCGATTCTCCTGGGCTTCGATTCGTCCGCACGTCGGTTTCAGCCTGGTGTATCAGGGTGGGTCACTGCTGAACATGTGTACCCTGGCATTCCCTCCGATCATGATTGCCCGCCTGATGGGGAAGAACGCTGTAGGGTACGCGTCCTGGGCATCGACCTTATCGCTTTACCCGCTGGTGGTTTGCAATGCCATGGCCCGGATCTACCTGCCCGCATTCAGCGACGCGGCCCACGATCTCTCGCTGTTGCGCATGCGCGTGGAAAAATCCTTGCGCATCAACGCGAGCATCGCCTGGCCAGCGTGCGCCGTACTTGCCAGTCTGAGCACGCCCATCATCGCTCGGGTATTCAGCGCGAAGTGGTTTCCGGCGCAACCTCTGCTCTACGCGTACTGCGTGAACGCCGTGATGACGGCCGTCGGGCTACCCTTGACGGAGCTGTTTTTCTCGCGCAACGACGCCTGGTTCAATCTGCGCCTTTGTCTTTGGTGGACGATTCCTACATGGACTCTAGGCACCTATGCCGTCTACCACTATGGACTGGTTGGGTTCGCCGTTTTTCAAGCCGCCCTTCAAAGCACCTGGCTGCTGGCCTTTTTCCATGCCCGGAAGTTGGAAGGGCTACGCGTGTTTACCCCTTTGCGCGAGCCGCTAATCCTGAGCTTGGGTCTGGTCCTGGGGAATTTAGTCCTGGTCCGTTCCCTGGGGATTGCGTCGTTCAACCAACTGGCTGTGGTGCTCGTGCTGGAAGGGTTGATCTGTGGTCTATTTCTGGTGCGAATGTTACTTAGCTGGCGGCTGGGGGGAGCGCCGGCCGCTGCGGTCCTGTCGTCGTAAATCACCCGGCTAAAGCGTCGCCTCAGCTTGTGCTGGCAACCTACTTAGAGATTACGACGAACGACTTGGTGAAGAAGTGAAATAGCTTGCACAAAAGCCGCGCTGGAACGGGGTTTCGCCACGATAAAGCTTGACTTGGCAAATGTTCGGTGTAGAGTTTTGGGTAATCAGTCTGCTGGATTGCATGGTGCCAGGCTCACCTTGGTGCCCCTTCCGGTCATCCGGCGTAACTGACCCGCCAGGAAGCGGGAAGTAAGGCAGTTCCCTCGCTGTCCGCGTTTTGCTCTCGGGGGATTTCTTGCGGAAAACAATCTGGTCTTGCACCTTGCGCTTCGTCTCTCGATGGACATCGCCGGGGTGCATGCGTTGAAGGCGCAATCCTGTTAACGCCGGGCTTGGTGAATCGTTTCCGTGAAGAAACCTTTGCAATAGTTTCTTATCTTTCAGGTCACAATAACAGCAAGAAGGGAAAAGTATGATCGCAACGATTCGAGTGAACCGCGCATTGCTGGGACTGGCACTGATATTGGGTATGCACCTAGCGGCGCAACCCACCGCCCACGCCTCCACGCTGATCGTAGGCACCTGTCAGTCCGGTCCACAATTCACCACCATCCAGGCGGCGGTGAACGCCGCAAGTACCGCCGGACCCACCGCGATTAATGTCTGCCCGGGAAGCTACTACGAGCAGGTTACGATCACGAAGAACAAGCTGACTCTTGCCGGGGTTCCGGCCGGGACCAGTGATTTCGCCGCGGTGTATCCGCCGAAGAGCGGGCTAGTAGTGAACGGGGCCGACATCTTTGGCAACGGTGTGGCCGCGCAGATCTTCGTCAAGGGGGTTTCGGGCGTCATCATCAAGAATCTGACGGTGGACGGCATCGGCAATAATGTTGCGACGTGTGTGCCGTACACGATGGAAGGGATCTACTTCCAAAATGCTTCCGGAACGATCGAGTACGACGTGGTGCGGAATCAATATCAGACCGACTTCGCGCGCGATGGCTCGTGCCAAAATGGTTTGGCAATCAATGTGGAAAGTCTGACGGACGCAAACACGGTGATCATCGCGCACAACTCCGTGCGTGCATATCAGAAGAATGGGATCACCGCGACCGGAGCGGCGACGGGAGTTGGATTGGCGGGTCCGGTTGTGCAGATTGAGAACAACTATATTGTGGGCCTGGCCGCCACGGGGATGAACTGGAAGACTCCGGGAGCGGCGGAAAACGGCATCCAGGTGGGATTTGGCGCAATTGGAGAGATTGTGGAGAACACCGTTAACGACAATATCTGGGGTCCGGACACGATCAATGATACGGGGGATGCGGCGAGCGGGATCATCATCTATTCCTCGTCCAACTTCACGGTTACGCACAACAATGTGAACAGCGCGCAATACGGGATCCTCACCGTGTCGGATATCGGTGGGTATGGAAGCGCGGACCACAC
>JBEKOW010000078.1:0-15345 GCA_049521375.1 Terriglobales bacterium | reverse complement strand
GGGAGTTCGTCGATGTCATGCACATGAACGTGCATGTCCCAGAGGCCGGGAATCAGGAAAGCTCCATGCGCGTCGATGCTGTTGGGTAGGATCGCGTCGGAGTCCTGTGTGTTCGCCATCGACGCAATGCGCGAACCCTGGATGCGGACGGTCTGGTCTTTGAGTTCGGATCCGTTCACAACATTGATAATTGTGGCGTGGCGGATGGAAAACTCGGGAGCGGAGCGGTCGTCGGCCGCCAGCAGGGAGACGGAGAAGGCGAGGGCGAGGAGCAGGGATTTCATAGCTCTCCCGGCTAAGCAGTATAGCCTGCAAATCGGAGGCGCCCTCGGCATTCGGCAGAGGAATTGTCAGGCTGGCCAACTCAGTCTCGCGTACCAGATTTTTTCCGCAGGATGGGATTGCCAACTGCGAAAACAGGGGGGTACCCCCCCTACCCCTGAAAATCAGTTAAGTTATTGATAATAAAATAGTTAAAGTCAAAGTATTCAAAATATTGCACTTAACCTCTGATTTTTCAATTTGGCGTGCACTTGCCACATAGGCCTGGGGACCGAAATTTGTCAAATAACGCGGGAAAATTTGTCGACCGGAAATGGCTTCGTCTCGGGAGACGGGCACAGTTTTCGATGATGACGGTCCAGGCATCTTCTCAGCGTCGGAAGGTGTAAGTCTGTGACGAGCGTACAGAAAAAGTGTGATGAAAAAAAGTCGTGAAAGCAGCGAACTATTACCCAGCCTTTTTCACGAAGGAACGTCATTTCAAACTGCGCCCTGCCGCTGACCAGGGACTTGCGGCGCGTTCCTGCCAGTACAATAGAAATATGGTGGGGCGAGTCTATCTGGACAACAATGCGACCACGCCGGTGCTCCCCGAGGTGCTGGAGGCGATGCGTCCGTACTTTGGCGAGCGCTTTGGGAACGCCTCGTCGATTCACCATCATGGGCAGGAGACTCGGGCGGCGGTGGAACGCGCGCGCGAGACAGTCGCGCGATTGCTCGGAGCGCGCACACCGGAGACCGTATTTACCAGCGGCGGGACAGAGGCAGATAACCTCGCGGTGTTTGGCATGGTCGGCGCGGGCGACCACGTCATCAGCTCGACAATCGAGCATCACGCCGTCATGAACGCCTGCCGGCATCTGGAAGAGCTTGGCTGCGAGGTAACCTACGTGCCGGTGGACGGGCACGGAATGGTCGATCCGGCAGATGTAAAGCAGGCACTGCGTCCGAATACAAAGCTGATTTCGATCATGTTTGCTAACAACGAGACTGGTGTCGTGCAGCCAGTAGCCGAGATTGGCGAGATTGCAGCCGAGGCCGACGTCTACTTTCACACCGACGCGGTGCAAGGGGCAGGGAAGGTTCCGGTGCGGGTGGATGAGATTGGATGCGATCTGCTCACGATCTCCGGTCACAAGCTGCACGGGCCCCAGGGAGTGGGCGCGCTCTACGTTCGGAAGGGAACTGCACTGGAAGCCCAGATGTTTGGAGGAAGGCATGAGCGCTCGCGGCGCGCCGGGACCGAGAACGTTCCCGGCATCGTCGGGCTCGGTCGCGCCGCAGAGCTGGCTGTGGCGGGTTTCGAGCGCGGCGATGATGAGAACATCGCAGTCCTGCGGGATCGGCTGGAGCGCGAGCTGACGGGGATTGAGGCGACGGCGGTGAATGGAGGCGGATCGCCGCGTGTACCCAATACTTCCAACATCTGTTTTGACGGGATTGACGGCGAGGCCCTGGTGATCGCGCTCGACTTGAAGGGCTTGGCGGTGTCCACGGGAGCCGCGTGTTCGTCCGGCGCCATCGAGCCATCCCATGTTTTGCTCGCGATGGGGCGAACCGCGGAACAGGCGCGAGCGAGTATACGATTCAGCCTGGGGAAGCAGAATACAGCTGAAGATGTGGATTATGCGTTGTCGATCATCCCGGAGACGGTGGGGCGGTTGCGGGAGTTGAGTCCGGTCTGGAATGAGTTTCGAGCTACGAGCCGCGAGTTGCGACACATCAAAAACCCGGCTGGCGAGAACGCCTTGCTCAAGACTCGTGGCTCGTAGCCAAGGGCTGGTGGCGCATCAATCCGGTTAGCAACCTTTGCAGCAAGTTACAAAATGACAAATCCGAACATCATCGCCGTGGCCATGTCGGGAGGAGTCGACTCCTCGACCGTTGCGGCCATGCTACGCGCCGAAGGGCATAGCATTATTGGCCTCACCATGCAGCTCTGGAACCAGCGGCGGCTGGCGGGGCATGAGGGGATGCCGGAGTCCGTTACCGGCCGCTGCTGTTCGCTCGACGATGTTTACGACGCACGCCGGGTGGCGGAGACGATTGGTATTCCGTATTACATCGTCAATCATGAGGAGCGCTTCGAGCGCGAAGTGGTCCGTCCGTTTGTCGAGGAGTATCTGGCGGGGCGCACACCGATCCCCTGCAGCCTCTGCAACAATCACTTGAAGTTTGACCAGCTTCTCATTGTGGCGCGGCAGATTGGGGCTGATTCGGTGGCGACCGGCCATTATGCGCAGGTTGAGTTCGACGAGGGTCGCGGGCGCTGGCTGTTGAAGCGTCCCGTGGACCGAGCCAAGGATCAGACCTATTTCCTGTTTGGTCTGACACAGGAGCAGCTGAGCCGGACTTTGTTCCCTCTTGGGGGCATGACCAAGCCTGACGTGCGGGAATTGGCTCGCAAGTACAATCTTGTTATTGCAGAAAAGCCCGACTCACAGGAGATCTGCTTCGTGCCCGGGGGAGACTACAAGAAGTTTCTCGACGCCTACCTGTCGGAGCAGGGAGACGCGGCGCGTCTCGACGTAGGCGGCGAGATGGTCACGAGCGATGGCAAGGTGGTCGGCGAGCACGCGGGCGTGCACAACTTCACCGTCGGACAGCGCAAGGGACTGGGGGTCGCGACCGGCTCGCCGCTGTATGTGATCCAGATCGAGAACGACACGCGGCGGGTGGTGGTGGGCAGAGACGAGGATCTCTATTCGCAGACACTACGGGCCCGCCGTGTGAACCTGATTTCGCAAGCCGAGATCGCGGAGCCGATGCGCGTTACGGTCAAGATCCGCCACAAGCATGCGGGCGCGGAGGCGACGATTGAAGCCACCGGGCCGGACGAAATACTGGCGACCTTCGAGCAGCCGCAGCGCGCCATTACTCCGGGGCAGGCTGCGGTTTTTTACGATGGCGATACGGTCGTCGGTGGCGGCTGGATCGAATAGCGTCCACGCTTTTCTCGTATCTCAATCAGCAAGGCAAGCACGCAGGCCGGTCAATATGGTATCCACCGGGCGGTCGCATTACCAAAGTTAGTTGGTTCCCCTCCAACCTGGGTGAAGAACCGCGGGGTTTCTGCCGATCACATTCGGGAGACTGTGATTCGGCGTCGACGAACGGTACCGGAAATTCGGTGACTTCCGACTTACGAACTAGCACCTTCGTGGGCTGGACCGCTCGATAACACGGCGCTACTGTAGATTTGCGACGGGACCCCGGATTTACTCCCCAAGGTCGGTTCCGGCGAGGGGAGCGACCTATGAGAATCTGGTATGTCTGCTATGCGGCTCTGGGAATTGCCGTAGCACGCTGGGTTTTTAAACGGCAATCGATACCGGCGGATCCGGTTCACCGTTTTCGCAGTTCTGGCCTGCTGTAGGTTTTACTGGAATCGAGGGCCGGGTACGCGCCCCGTTGCGCGTCGCTTCGATCTGAGCGCGTCCCGCCCTTCATTCCAAGCTGGTTCTTGATTGCGGGGGACTGCACTGCCACCACGCCGTATTCCTTCTTTCCTGCTCGATCCCGTTACCGGAAGTCGTAGCACCAGAGTGTGCCTTCGGTAACTTCCCTCCGGTTACTTCTCACCTTACATTCAAAGTAGCGTGACACGCGATGCTGGTGCCGCGCCGCGAGCATGAAGACAAAGCGATTCACAATCCCCGGGTTTGCAAGGATGGCTTTCCTGCGAACGAGCTTCGTATTGCCGGCTTTCATCGGGCTGGTCCTGAGCGTGGGCAGGCCTGTGGCAGCCCAGGAGCAGCCGCAGAGCCAGGATGACAGTCCCTCGCTGGGTGATCTGGCGCGTACTCTGCGCAAAGACAAGGCGCAAGCGTCCCCGCAAAGAGCTGCGGAACAGACGCAGCGTACGCTCCCCGAGCACACCGTGATCGACAATGAAAATCTCTCCGAGGTGGTCGATGAAACCAAGCGGGCCAAAGCAGCCACCGCCAGCAAGACGGTCTTTTCTCTCGACTCCTCGGGCAATACCCTCAAAGTGTCGTCGCCCGATGTGACCTGCAGCATGTCGTTCAACGCGCGGGCGAGCGCGCTGCTGGTGCGGCCGGCGCTGGTCGAAAGCCTGCCGATGGAAGAGCTGGTTAAACTCGATGGCCCGGGTTCGATTCAGAATGACAATCTGCACATGGAAGTATTCAACGGGACCGAATGGGCGCTGCGCGAAGTGACGGTTGGATTGACGCTGGAACGGCGTCCTGGGGAAGATGCCGAGAAAATGGCTCGGGCGCGTGTGATTCCGGCTTCCCGAGGACCGTCGGCCGCGACAGTCGAACGCCACTCGGACGTGACGCTGCTCTACCATCTGAAGACCGAGGTTAAGCCCTTCACAAAAACCGCGTTGCGCCAGAGTATTGGAATCACTCCCGGGCCTGATGAAGACTGGCGCTGGTCGATCGTGGAAGCCAAGGGAATCCGGCCGTCGGGAGCGCGCACCGCACCCGCATCGTTGTCCACGCCTCTCTATGGCAATCGCGTGCCGGATCTGCCGATCAGCAACGATCCCCCAAGGGCGGGATCGGCTACCGATAAAAAATAGCCGGCCTGGCGGCAACCGCGCGAGGCATCAGGACGCGACGGATTTCCCGCGCACATTGTCTTGGATTGATCGGGATGGTACTCTAACGAGGTTGAGCGGGAGTAGTTCAGCGGTAGAACGCCAGCTTCCCAAGCTGGATGTCACGGGTTCGATCCCCGTCTCCCGCTCCAATCCTCCAACCCCTCAGCAGGGCGATGTTTTGTTGCCAGGCGGTGTATTCCTTCGACGAAGAACCCTAAGCCCATCGGCGATTCTGGCTCAATGGCCGGTGATGGAATTCCGGAGAATGCCAGGCACGGTTACCCGTGACTTGCGAAGTCATCCTCCCACTTTTTCCGTCTGGAATTCTGTCCCGCGCGGGCGGTTGACACCGGTTGGGGACTTTCAGCGGGCGATTATGTGTCCGTATAATGGCGCCAGACCAATCGTTTGAGGATAAAGTTTATGGGCTGGATGCGCCGTTTGGGCATCGCTCTGTGGTTCTATCTCGCCGTCATTTTAATCGTGGCCGCGTACTCGTCGGCGCAATCCGCAGGGTCGCTGATTTCGCTATCACCGTTTCTGGGCGGTCCCCGCGACTGGAGTAACCAACACGTCATCTTCACCCGCAACGGCTCGCGGGAAGACCAGCAGAAACTGCAGGATGATCCCCGGTTTGTGCGCAGCAAAGCCCTTCATTTCATAAAAGAGCACGGCAAGCAATTCGGGGAGATGCCCACCGCCGCTTTTGACGAGGATCGGAACAACAGCGCCTGGCTTGAGAATGATTTGATGGGCGGCGAAGTCGCGGGCGATAAGCAATGGCTCGACCCCACGAAGTCTCTCAAACATCGTCCGCCCCCCAAAAACAAGCACTCGCGGGTGGACTGGTCAGTCTCGCTGGGGCCAAACGCGGGCATGGCCGTGGGAGAATCTCCGGCCATTTATACCGCGAATTATGCTTCGCCCGACTGCTCCAATGATTTTGCCGTGTATACGATCAATGCGACGCCATCGGTTGGAGCGCAGGCCAACCTGGTGGGCGTGAACAATCTTTACAGCGACGGCGCGGGTACAGGATTCTGCTCGGGCACCAATCCTTCTTTTCTATTTGCGTACGCGATCGGGGCGGGTGGTTCGCCGCTGTCGCCGATACTTTCGCTCGATGGCACGCGAGTCGCCTGGATCGAAAACCGGACCTCCACCGCATCCTATCTGCACGTCACCATCTGGGCGGCCAATGACGGCACGAGCGCCGTGTCTCCGATCGCGCCGACCAGCACATTCTCTAATGGCGTCTGCGCCACCACCGGCGACTCTTGCGACTTCGCACTGGAATATACGGCCTCGACCTATCCCGGATGCAGCACCGCATACATCGCGGCCAATGGGCATTCCGATCTCTACGTGGACTACACCAGCGGGAACGCCTTCATTAGCGCCAATAATGGACTCCTGTACCACATCAAGAACATCTTCAGCACTGCTGCGAACCCGAGCGTGGATTTCTGTATTCCGGTAAATACAGGGTTCGAAAGTTCGCCGAGTTCGGCGATGAGTGGACCGGTCTACGACCGACTGCTCAATGAGGTCTTCATCACCGATTCCGAAAAAATATACGCCTACACCGTAAATGCATCGTCGTTTTCGCTGGCCGCGTCCTACACCTATGGAAGTAGCGGCAGCGGCTACAACTACCAGACGGGGCCGGGGCCGCTGCTGGACGTATTTAACGGCTTTGTGTACGTGCCTTCGACCTACGACGCGAGCGGCCAGACATCGGTCACGCAGTTGCCCGTAAATCTGGCGTCGGCCAGAGTGGTCAACCTCGGACCGAAGAATACGAATGCCACTCCCATTCTGTTCTACGGAGCCTTCGACAACAATTACTACAACAACGGACCGGCGAATGCCGCGTCCACTTTGTACAGTTGCGGCACCGACTCGACCACCACCACTCAGCAGGATCTTTTCACCATCAGTTTCAACGCCTCGTCGGGCTTGATGAACACGACGCCCGCCATGTCCTATAACGCGAACGTCAATCCGGGTGGCACGAGTGGCATCTGCTCGCCCATTACGGAGTTCTACGACGGCACGAACGATCGCATCTTTGTTGGCATGGGGCAGCCCAGCGCATCGACCGGTTCGAACGTGGTGACGATGTGGAATGTCAACTCTCAGATCACCAGCGCCAGCACAACTTCCACGGCGCAGGCCACCAACTACCCAGGCGGCGCCAGCGGACTCTCCGCCGACGACAATGCCAATACCACGGCCCAGGGCGAGAATGTTTACTTCTCGACCGAGCAGGTGGGCCCCGCGCCGAGCGCTTTTGGCACGGGCGTGGTGGTCAGTCTTTCCAGCTACTACAACGTTGCGGGGATCGCCACGGAGGGCACTGCCCCCATCGACGGTGGCCTGGGCAGTACGAACTACGCCCTTGATTCCAATGAACTCGGTACGTCGCTAACCTTCCAGAACATTTCCGCTCCTTTGGGCTCGGCGAATGCGCTGGACGCGGTGAGCAACGTGACCGTGAGCTTGCCGTCCGGATCCTACAGCCAGCTTTACCTGCTCGCCACCACTGTATTTGGTCCGATCACCAGCCAGAGCATTGTAGTTACCTACAGCGACACGACTACCAGCACCTTCACGCAGAGTTTCAGCGACTGGGGCGCCCCGAAAGGCTATACGGGGGAAACCTCTGTCGTCGCGTTGGCCAACCGCATCACTCCCACCGGAACCAAGCAGGCAGGTCCATGGTACGTTTATGGTTACACGTTCAATCTAACGTCGGGCAAGACCGCGGTGAGTGTAAAATTGCCCGCCAACTCCGACATTACGATTCTCTTCATCGCCCTGGGATATGGCACGAGCGTGGGTTTCAACGTAACCGGCATCGCCACGGATACGACGACTTTTTCATGCGGCGGCGGGCTGGACGGCGACGGCCATTCCTACTCCTTCAACAAACTCGGCTCTGCGGTGACGTGGAACGGAACCACCTTCGCCCTCGGTACCGCGAACGTGAACGACGTCTGGTCGCAAACTACGGTGAACCTGCCGGCCGGTTCCTACAGCACTTTGGAAATTCTGGGCGCAGCTATTTTTGGACCCGCGCTCGCGCAGACCTTCACCGTCACCTATACCGACAGCACGACTACCACCCTCACCCAGAACATGAGCGACTGGTTGTATCCGCAAAACTATCCCCGAGAGTCTATCGTAGTGACCATGCCGTATCGGGATTACTGCAACGGGACGGATGACAATGTCGCGACCTATCTTTACGGCTACACGTTCGGTATCAACCCCAACAAAACCGTAAAGACACTTACCCTTCCTGCTGCCCGAAACCCGGTTGTATTGGGCGTCGCCTTGGCCAGCAACTGCGGCGGCCAGGACTATTGCGCCGTCAAGCTGACGCAAAACGGCCTGCAATAGGGTGTGGGCGTACCGGGAGGCGAACTTTATGTGGGTGAAAGCGCGACCAGGTCAGGAAGACTTGGGATTGAGTTTGCAGGGGGTCGAGTGGCTATGGACTTTGCCACAGCTTAGCGCCTGGGTTTCAAAAACTCGTTGGAATTGGAAAGCGGGCTTGCTATAGGGTTTCTTTTTCCGCAAGTTGCCCGTTGGCTTATCCTCGGATTTTCCAGGACTTTTTTCCATTCAGAATGGCCGTCCGACTTCGACTTTGGGCGCCATGCAGTAATGCCATAGCAATTATACAAGTCCATGCGCCCGCCATCCGTATTTGGCAGTCTTTACTTGCCAGCCGTGGACGAACTGGAGGACGATGCGGACTTCATTTGGACGAGCCCGATGCCCAGGCCACCCACGGCTCCAGCTAACAACCCCAGCAGGAGCAATACCGGCAGACTCTCGATCAGCGACTTTTTCTTCACTGGCTTCCCCTTTTTTGTTCCCGGATGCAGAACGTTCTCTTCGTCTTCAGTTTAGCATTCTCAGTTTCGCGTTCTGTACCCGAAAAGCGCCTAAGTTACCAAAGTTTTCGCCGAATTTATTGAGTGGCGGCACACCCCTGAGTGTCCTGAGAGCCTGCCGGAACTTGGATTGGCCCACGGGGTGGCAGGCGCAGCGCCTCGACGAAAGGGCCGAATTCCACCTATGATTAAAGAAAATTCTACCGAGGTGATCTCTTGACCGAACCGACCTATGACGAGTTGAAAGCCAAACTGCAGGAACTGGAAAAGCAGGTTGAAACCAAGAAGCGTAGTGGCGTAATGGAGTTCCGCGTGAGCGAAAAGGGCGGCGTCAGCGTCTACGGATTGGGCCGCTTTCCGGTGACCCTCTACTACGAGCAATGGACGCGTTTGCTGAACGCGGCGCCCGACTTGAAGGCCTTCATCGAAGAAAACAAGTCCAAGCTCAAGCTGAAAGACCAGGCGGCCGCGGCAGAAGCATAGCCCCACGCGTATGGCGGCGCATCAAATCTGGCGCCGTTTTGCGGCATGGGATCTGGGCCGGGCATGGATATTCTCGATAAGCCACAGCCGCCTCCGGATTTGCGAGTCTCCTATGGGGCTGACGCAAATCAGTTTGTTGAGGTGCGCCTCCCGCACGCGCCCGGCCCGCATGCCGTTCTCATCAACATCCATGGAGGCTACTGGCGGGCCAAGTATGACCTGGGTCATGCCGGGCATGTTTGTGAAGCACTGCGCGGCGCAGCGCCGCATGGGGCGGGTGTGGCGACCTTTAACCTGGAATACCGCCGCGTGGGCAATGCCGGCGGAGGATGGCCGGGAACCTTTGCCGACATTCGCGCCGCGTACCGGTTCATCCAGCAGGAGTCGCCGCGGTTCCATCTCGACCTGAACCGCCTGGTGGTGATGGGACACTCCGCTGGTGGACAACTCGCGTTGTGTCTAGCCGCGCACGAGACTTCCTTGCGGCGCGTGATTTCGCTCGCCGGAGTTCTCGATTTGAAAAATGCCTACACGCTACACCTCAGCAATGACGCGGTGGTTGATTTTCTGGGGGGCAAGCCCGATGAGGTTCCAGATCATTATCGCGAGGCGGATCCGATGGAGTTGAGTATTCCGCAGGCGCGCCAGTGGGTGCTGCATGGAAAAGACGACGATGTGGTTCCTCCCGAGTTCAGCCGGGGGTATGCTCAGCGCAAGAATTCACCGAAAACTGCGACAGCAGGGAAGAGCGAAGACGTAGAACTGGTAGAGATTTCCCACGCCGGGCACTTCGACCTGATCGATCCCGCGGCAGAGGTTTTCAAACAAGTGAGGGCGGCGGTGCTTGCGGCCGCGTGATTACACAGCGCCCTCACACAAAGTATCCCTCATCCTGATGTCGCATTTTTTGCGAGCTTACGGGCTGATTGCTATGAACCCGCGCCAGAATCAGGGCTTGGGCTTGCCTGCCGATTCCGCCTTCTGTTTCCCTGCCTTTTGCGAGTCTTCACTCCACGGCGGCACGACTCCGATGAAGCGCGCATAGGCGATCGACTGCCCAAGATGTTCGGCCGTGTGCCGCGTCGCAAACAGGAGAACGCCACGCTGCGTATTCTTGCCACCGAACCAGTCCAGGCTCTTGTCGAGATTGGCGTCCGGCATGGCGGTAATCGCCCCGCGGGCATGAGCGAATGAGGCTTTCAGGATGGCGAGGATCTTCGTTTTGTCGGTAGTAGACTTCTCCAGGTTCTTGGCGTCGAGGCCGTCTGGCACGGAGCCTCCAATCATTTTATAAACCAGGTAATTGGCGGTCGAAACGTGCAGGAAAACCTCCGCGAACGACCGTACACCGGGCGCGGGACGCCAGGTGTACTTGTCGGCGGGGATAGCCTCGGCCAGGCGCAGAAACTTGTCCTCCTGAATCATCACTTCCGCCAACACTTCAGAGCGGTAGCCGGTGACACCCGGGGTACCTTCCTTGTAGGGATTCACTTGGGCGTAAAGATTCGCCATCGGTTGCGTGATCGCCACCAGAACCAAAACGCGGAAAACAATTTTCATCGACTGCCTCCTCTAGCGACGGCCTGCCTACTATATCCGACTCCAAACCTGGCCACCTACCGGACAATACCGCGGGCGACTGTCAACCGAGGCGAATGCCATCACTGCCCTCCATAACTCTTGCTTGCTACAATCGCCTCACCTTATGAGCGTGATAAAAGGGATCGACCTGGGGTTCGACGCCGAAGACGCATTCGAGGGCTTCGACCGGCTGATGCCGTTCCGGGTGCAGGATATCCTCCTCGTATCCAATCTCTACGATTCTTTCATCCTGCGTGAAGATGGCCGTTTGAACGAACTGCTGATCGGCGAGTCGCGCGAACTGAACCTGCAGCAGATCCCCGGAATCACCCACGTGGCCAGTTGTTCGCAGGCGCTGGAACTGGCGCGCTCACAGGCGCGCTTCAACCTGATCGTGACCAACCTTGCCGTGGGCGAAATGAACGCTGCCCAACTGGCGCGCGAGATCAAGTTGCTGGGCCGCGATATTCCGGTAGTCGTGCTGGCCTATGACTATCGCGAGGTCAAGAGTTTCATCGCGCGCAACCCGGCAACCGACATCGATCGTATTTTTCTCTGGCAGGGAAATGCGCGCATCCTGATCGCAATCGTCAAGTATGTTGAGGACAAGCGCAATGTTCGCCACGACGCGAAAGTGCTGGGCGTGCCGGTGCTGCTGGTGGTCGAGGACAATATCCGCTATTACTCCTCGATTCTCCCCGTGATCTATACCGAACTGATCGGCCAGTCGCGGCGCGTGATCCGCGAGGGCATCAACTTCGCGCACAAACTTGTGCGCCAACGGGCTCGGCCAAAAATTCTCCTCTGCTCCGATTATGAGGACGCTGCCCGGCAGGCGATTGAGTATCGCAACAGCCTGCTCGCAGTCGTCTCCGACGTACAGTTTCCCCGCGGCGGCGAGCCCGATGAAAATGCCGGGTTCGAACTGGCGCACATGATTCGCGACTCGGTCCCGGACGTGCCCATCGTGCTGCACTCCAGCCACACCGAATACCGCACGCGCGCCTATGCGGAAGGTTTCGCGTTTCTGCAGAAGCGCTCGCCGACGTTTCTCCGGGAGTTTCGCCGCCTCCTCACACAGCAGTGTGCGTTTGGAGATTTCATCTTCCGCATGCCCGACGGCGCCGAGGTCGCGCGAGCGAGCGATATGAACGCGCTCGAAGCGCAACTGCACACCGTTCCGGCGGAGAGTGTGGGCTATCACAGCCAGCGGAATCACTTCTCGCGCTGGCTAACCGCACGCACCGAGTTTGCGCTGGCCCAAAAGCTGCGGCCACGCAAGGTTTCCGATTTCGCCGGCCTCGAAGCGCTGCGCCAGGACCTGATCAGTTCGATCAACGATTACCGGCGCGAGCAAAGCGAGTTTCTGATCGGGGATTTCAACGCGCCTACGTTCAAGGCGGGCGATGCTTTCTTCCTCCGCATCGGGGCGGGATCACTGGGGGGCAAAGCGCGCGGCCTCGCATTTGTCCGACATCTCCTCTACAAGCGCCGTTTTTCGCAGCGCTTTCCGGGGGTGAAAGTCAGCGTGCCTCCTGCACTGGTCCTGAGCACGGATGTGTTCGACCGCTTCATGGCCGAGAACAACCTGCTCGAATTCGCAATTCACTGCAGCGATGACGACGAAATTCAGCGCCGCTTTCTGGCGTCGCCGCTTCCCGCGTTCCTGAGAACTGACCTGCACGCGTTTCTGGTTGAAGTCACCTGCCCGCTGGCGGTTCGCTCCTCCAGTTTGCTGGAGGACTCGCAGTACCAGCCTTTCACCGGCGTATATGAAACCTTCATGCTCGGGAACCAGCAACCAGATCTGCAGGAGCGCCTTGCGCGGTTAACGGAGGCCATCCAACTCATCTATGCCTCGACCTTCAGCCAGCATGCGAAGGCGTACGTGCGCGCGACCCCCTATCGCACGGAAGAAGAGAAGATGGCGGTGATCGTCCAGCAGGTGGTGGGAAGACTGCATGGCCAGCGTTTCTATCCTGATTTTTCGGGTGTGGTGCGCTCCCGTAATTTCTATCCGGTGCCGCCCATGGCATCGGAGGACGGGGTCGCGGCAGTTGCGCTAGGCATGGGTCGCGAAGTCGTCGAGGGGGGAAAGTGCATGACATTCTGTCCGCGCTATCCGCAGAACCTGGTGCAGTTTTCCAGCGTAAAGGACATCCTCTCGAACTCGCAATCGGAATTTTGGGCGCTGGAGATGAATCACGAGGAGCAGCACGCTGCCAGCGACGCCGGCGCTCAAACTGTCCACGCTCACGACAGCCACGCTGGAGACAATGAGGCACAAAACGGCGAAGCCCGAAACCCCCATGCCGAACTGCGAGAGGCGCGCTACACCTTGCGCGACGCTGAGGCCGACGGCACGCTGCAAGCCGTCGCTTCCACATATAACCGCGACAACGACG
Organism: Terriglobales bacterium; assembly: GCA_049521375.1. Classification (GTDB taxonomy): domain Bacteria; phylum Acidobacteriota; class Terriglobia; order Terriglobales; family Acidobacteriaceae; genus Acidiflorens. Next base: position 2,119 of record JBEKOW010000078.1, on the reverse strand, counting down.
CAGTCTATGACGGCACCAGCCGTCCGGGAGCGCGTATTGTGACCTTTGCTCCGGTGCTGAAGCAGGAGACGTTTCCGTTGGCGCCGATTCTTGAACAGTTGGCAAAAGTTGGTGAAGACGCCCTGGGACAGCCCGTCGAAATCGAGTTCGCCGTCAGGATACCGCCGCACGAAGGCGATCTGGCCGAGTTCGGATTTCTGCAAATCCGCCCGCTCGTGCTCTCACGCGAAGGAGAGGAGTTGCGCGTGGGCGATGTCGCGCCGGGCGATCTCGTCTGCCGCAGTGCCATGGTACTGGGCAACGGGCGCATCCAGAATCTTTGCGATTTGGTAGTCGTGGACTTCCACCGCTTCGAACGCGGCCGCAGCCAGGAAGTCGCTGCGTCGGTCGCGCATTTCAATAGCAAGCTCTCTCTCGAGAACCGTCCCTATTTGCTCATCGGTGTGGGTCGGCTCGGGTCAAACGATCCGTGGCTGGGCATCCCCGTGGAATGGGATGAAATCTCCGGGGCGCGCGTGATCGTCGAGGCTGGCTTCCGGGACTTTCGGGTGACGCCGTCGCAGGGTAGCCATTTTTTCCAAAATCTCATGGCGTTTCAGGTCGGCTACTTCACTGTCAATCCCGACGCGGGCGAAGGTTCGGTCGATTGGGAATGGTTGACCGCCCAGACGGCCGAAGAAGAATCCGGATGCGTGCGCCATCTGCGTTTCCAAGATCCGCTCCTGGTGGTCATGAACGGCAAAGCGCGCGAAGGGATGATCTTCAAGCCAGTGGCAAACTCAGCCCGCTGAAAAGTCGGGCACAAACAATAACGCATTTGTGTAAATCCCACGCAGTAAAAAAGGTTTTGGCCTGCTTCCCTCCGGGTGCATCTTATTCGTCGGGTGCTGTAGGAAAATGCGCATGCCTTTACCGTTGAGCAGAAAGTATCGGCCGATGGAAGCCATGCCCTCCCGGGTAATGCCGCTTGGACCCGATTGGCAATATGAGCCCAAATGGGATGGCTTCCGTTGTCTCGCCTTCCGAGATGGAGCACGCGTCGAATTGATGTCCAAAGCGGGTAAGCCCCTGACGCGCTATTTCCCCGAACTCGTGGATGCGCTTGTCGCCGTCTCCGCGCCGCAGTTTGTGCTCGACGGCGAAATCGTGATTCCCATCGGCAAGACGCTCTCATTCGATAGCCTGCTGATGCGCATCCATCCCGCCGCGAGCCGAGTGCAAAAGTTGAGCCAGTCCACCCCCTGCCGCTTCATCGTATTCGATCTTTTGGTCGATGCGCGCGGGAAGTCGATTGTGAAAAAGACGCTGGCGGAGCGTCGCACGCTGCTCGAGGAATTCTTCGCTCGCAACCTCAAGGCTAATCCGACGGTTCAGTTGTCTCCCGCAACAACCAGCACGAAGACTGCGCGTAGCTGGTTCCATATGGGAGTTGGTCTGGACGGCGTCGTCGCCAAACGCCGCGATCTCCCATATCAAACCGGGGAGCGCACGGGGATGCAGAAGATCAAGACGCAGCGCACGGCGGACTGCGTCGTCGGTGGATTCCGCTATCTCGACAAGCAGCCGCTGGTCGGCTCTTTGCTGCTTGGCCTCTATAACGAACAAGGGCAGCTCGATCACGTGGGATTCACGTCTTCGATACACAACGTCGATCGCGCCGCCTTGACCCGCAAGCTGAATCGCATCATCAAGCCTCCGGGCTTTACGGGGCGCGCCCCCGGCGGACCCAGCCGATGGAGCACGAAGCGCTCCGCCGAATGGCAGCCTCTGTCGCCCAAACTGGTGGTGGAAGTACAGTTCGATCACTTCACGGGCGGACGCTTTCGCCATGGCACAAAATTCCTTCGCTGGCGTCCCGACAAATCGCCCAGGGATTGCACCCTCAAGCAGGTACAGCGCGAAGATGCCGCGACGCTCGATTTGCTGGACCTCGCCGCCTGAAGGGTCCGAAGCGCGGGAGTTTCATCTGGCACTTTCGCTGCGCATCCTGGCCAATTACACTTTGCTGGAGTCCGACGGCCCCGGTCAAACCAGATGCGCGCCAACCAAACCGGCAAATTGTTGCTATACACAGCGCTCTTTCTGGTCATCGCTTTTTTTGCCATGGTGCGCTTCCGCC
>JBEKOW010000077.1:0-15496 GCA_049521375.1 Terriglobales bacterium | reverse complement strand
CGCGCGTAACCCGGTAGCTGGGACACATGACGCCGCCTTCTTCGCGGCGACACTTTCCCACTCCGACGCAGCGCATGGTAGCGCTGGCGAGGCTGCCGTAATCGTCGGGAAATTTGAAGTGCATCGCCGGCTGCCATGGGTCGTAGTCCGGGCCGAGCCGCAGATTCTCGTCCAGCCGGTAGGGGTCGATCAGCTTGCCGGGATTCATCCTCCATTCAGGATCCCAGATCGACTTGAACTCGCGGAAGGCCTGCATGAGTTCGGGGCCAAACATTTTGGGCAGCAGTTCGCCGCGCGCCTGGCCGTCTCCGTGCTCGCCGGAGAGCGAGCCGCCATAGCGAACGACGAGGTCGGCGGCCTCTTCCATAAACTGGCGGAACTTACGCACGCCCTCCTCGGATTCGAGGTCGTAGTCCATGCGGGTGTGCACGCAGGCATGGCCAAAGTGGCCGTAAAATGCGCCTTCGTAGTGAAATTCCTGCATCAGCGTGCGCAGGTCGCGCAGGTACGCACCCAGCCTGTCGGGCGCGACGGCGGAATCCTCGAAACCTTCCCAGCGCAGCGGCTCGCCCGGAACATGCGAGGTAACTCCCAGGCTCGATTCGCGCACATCCCAGATGCGGCGCGCCTGGCGCGGGTCGGTAAACAGGCGCATGTCGGGCGCGGGAACCGCCCGATCAAGCGTCGCCATGAGATGGCGTGCCTTGGCTTCCGCTTCCTCGGGAGTATTGCCGCCGAACTCGACCATCAGCCATCCGCAGCCTTCGGGCAGCAGGGCCAGTCCTTCAAGGTTCACGCCCTTGCGGCGGCTGGCGTTGACGATGATGTCGTCGAAGCCCTCCAGTCCGATGGGACCGTGCGTCATGATCTGCGGCACATGGTCGGCACAAATGTAGACGTCGGGCCATCCGATCACGACGAGCGCGCGGAAGGGCGGGCTCTCGACGAGACGGCAGGTGGCTTCGAGAATCGTGACGCAGGTTCCCTCGGAGCCGACCAGCGCGCGCGCAATGTGAAATCCGCTCTCGGGGAGCAGGTGATTGAGGTTGTATCCGGAGACGCGCCGCGGAATGTTGGGAAACTGGCGGCGGACCTGGTCGCCATAGCGGTCTGCAAGCTGCTTGAGGCGCGAATAAATCTGGGCGCGGCGTCCGCCTTCGCTGACCACCCGATGGAATTCCTCTTCCCCGGTCGCGCCCACATGCAGGCGCTGGCCGTCGTAGGTAAGAACTTCGAGCGCCTCGATGTTGTCGTCGGTTTTGCCCGCCATGATCGAGTGCACGCCGCAGGAGTTGTTGCCGATCATGCCTCCAAGCGTGCAGCGGTCGTGGGTCGCGGGATCGGGCGCAAAAGTCAGGTGATGATTCTCCGCCTCTCCGCGCAAGTGGTCGAGCACGACTCCCGGCTGCACGCGGGCGATGCGGCGCGCCGGGTCGATTTCCAGTATCTCCGCCATGTACTTCGAAAAGTCGAGGATGACGGCCGAATTGCAGCATTGTCCCGCCAGAGACGTGCCGCCGCCGCGCGCCAGCAAGGGCGCGTGATATTCGCGGCACAGCGCAACGGTCGCGAGCACATCTTCTTTATCGCGCGGAACGACGACCCCGATGGGAACCTGGCGATAATTGGAACCGTCGGTAGCATAAAGAGCGCGGCTGCCGGAGTCGAAGCGGACTTCTCCGCGAAGATGGCGGAGGAGCGCGGCCTCGAGCGCAAGTTCATCGAGATGGACAGGGGGGGCGGCGGCTTCAGACATAGCAATACAAAGCATTATTCGAGGTGCCGGGCGTTCCGCGCAAGGACAATGCGAGGCCAGGGTGCCGTCCAGCAAATTCGCTGAATTAATCTGTCATCCCGGCCGGAGCGAAGTGGAGGGAACTCTGGGCTTTTCCGGGCTTTCATTCCTGACGGTACAATTTCCGGGTTCCTTCGAGGGCTGGGATGGCTCTAAGGCGCGCACTCGCAATTTTGGCGATTGTCCTTGGCCAATGGCATATCCTGATCGCACAAGCTCATACCGCACCCCTGCTGGAGATTAGCATCGACACGCCGAAGTGGGTAAACGGATGCCTTAATTTGACGGTAGAGCGGGCCAACATCTCCACCCAGACCATTTATCTGCCCGAATGGGACGGGGTGATCTTCTCGCTTTCCACCAGGCTGACCCACGACGATCCCAGCAGAAGGGATCAAGAGATTTGGCTGGAATTCTACGGGCTAAGCGACATTGTCTACCTCGATGCCCGTGAACTTGCAGCCGGTTCCAAAACCACAGATCACTTCTGCTTGCCCGAAACATTTGCTGTTGTTAACCGGGAGCGAAAAACCCGACGGCAGATTGAGGTTCGTGGTCGTTTGACAATCGTGGCGAGTTACTTCGCGTCCGACGAGGATTGGAGAGCATATGAGGCGGAGAACGAGAAACCACAATGGAAGACCCCTTGGCGTTCACGCTCCGCACAGCTGGAAATAGCTTTGCCCTGTTCGCCCCAATCCGACTGCACTGCGGACTGCACAGTTCCTCCTCCGATTACCGAAGGAGAGCGCTACTTCGTTCCAGACGTGTTTCAGTTTCGTAAAGATTGGAATGAACGCGGCAAAGTATTGGCAGAAGCGCTGTCTCGAAAATATTCAGCGTGCAAAAACTGAACCGGGGAGAAATCTGGGGACAAATCTCTAGCCGGGTGCCCGATACAAAGTGGGTGTCCCACACACCGCGCACTTTTCGATGTGTGGGTTTCGTCCCGACCCGGCCGTATTCGGGATCATCCAACGCCCCAGGTCGAACTCGTCTTCACTGAGCGAACGTCGGCATCTCGCCTAGTAGCTGAAGACTCCGCCGGAGCTATCGAGCTTGCATCGGGCATCGGCAGGCGCGTCCGACGGCGTCAAGCGTTTGCTTCGCGCCGATTTCCACCACTGAAATAAGGGCTTCAATTGTGAATCGTAGGGCTTCCGGCTACTGTCGTCCAGGAATTCCATGTTCTGGAATTCCGTTTGGCGCCTTACGCTGATGGTAAAGGAATGCGCGTTCTGAATCGTGAGGGGCACGTATCCAGGTCGCACGTTGAGCGATCGGAAGCTCTGGCTTTCAAGAATTCCATCCAGCGCGTTCCACTCGGTATCCGAAAGATTTCCCTCGTACACCGTCCCTTCCCAAGCTTGCCCGCTGCCCCGGATCGCCTTTTCCTCGTGAAAGCGGCGGTCGGCAAAGACCAGCATGCAGTAGTGCTGCGAGGACATACTGCCGGGTTGCACTTCCGAGAGCGCCAGTCGAAGCTGCGCTTCGCCTTTCGCCCCGACCTGACCATGGACAGAGAGCGCAGTTCCCAACACGAAACAAACGAGTAGTCTGCAATGAATCATAGGTGGCTCCGGTGGATTCGGCTTACTGAACGATCATGGGCATGCAGTACTTCGGCTGCGATTCCTTCAGCGATGACTTGCTCTTCTTTTCCACCTCGCCAAACCACTTCATCAGCGGGTTCAAGGTCTTCCGGTAAGGCGCGGCGTTGTCGAGGAACTTGTCCATTCCAGTCGAAGCCCCGGTTGAGGCGCCGGCGGTGCCAGTCCCCTGAACCTTAAAGCGTTCCTTGGTCGCAATCAGTCGCTGCATCACACCATCGCGATTAATGCGGATATCCAGGGTCTCCGCTTCCCGCAGGGCCACGACATCGGAGGGAGGTTCCACGGCCTCAATCTTCGTTATCTTCTGCAGGTCTTCGTTGCCGAGAATCGACCGCAGTTTTTGCAAGTCGTCTTCGCTTAAACTACCTTCCGCGGTCTTGACCTTTGGCCTGCCGATGGTGTGCTCGTCTCTTTTTTCGAAAACGTACTTGCCATCGCTATAGATCAAGAGGCAGGTCGCCGTATTCGGGTAAGTCGAAACGCCCATGGTCGCCGGATTATCGCCGAGCGAATATATGTTTCCACCACTCCCCCGCATGCCGCCGGTTGCATCACTATCCAAGGCCGCCCTTGATTGCTGAATACGGAGCAAGGTTGGCTGCTCCTGGGCCAGTAAGAACGGGGCCAGTAACAATGACGTTCCCGCCACAAGTACTTGCGCTGGTTGCCGCCAGGAATCAAACGACATTTCGGTTACCTCTCATCCAGAGGCGTCGCGGACTTTCGCGCGGTTATCGGATTCACGCCATTTAGGAATGGCTCATTCTCCGGTTACGCCTCAAGTTGTTTTCTGGGATAACTCCGTTGGTCGCCGCAATTCTAGCATATGGGTTGGTAAGCCTCGGCGCGGTTTACCCGCAGGGAAGCGTCAAGATGTAACACGAGCGTGCGAGGTCTGGGAGCCGGCCTTCTAGTGGATTTCCGCGACTATGGAATAACCGCCCCATACTGATGATGTATGAGGCGGCGAGTCTCAAGTCAGGCCAGGGAAACTAACGCTATGGCCTGCCGGTGCCCTATCCGAAACCCCGTGCCTTCCAGGGCCGAGAGCCTAAAGCCCAGAGCTAGGGATGGTAAATCTGCACGTTGTTGTAGATCGAGCCCGGCGGAATCGAGATCTCCGCCGACCCGCCAAAGCAGTAGAGCAAGCCCTGGTAAATTACGGATCCCGCAGCCGCTACGGCTTGGGGCATCGACGCCACTGTCGTCCACTTGTTCTTCGACAGGCTGAATTCTTCATTCAGAGCGACCGCGGTCTCCGATGCGCCAGCCGCGCCACCAGCCGAGTACAGATAGCCCGCCGCGACGCCATTACAAGTGTGCGATCGCGGCGTGGGATCGGAGGCAAGCGACGTCCACATGTTCGTCGACGTGTCATAGGACTCATTGTCGCCCGTGACACCGGAGTCGGTCAGTCCGCCCGCGGCGATGATGGTCGTCCCCAGCAGGCCGTTGGTTGGCCGGGCTTTTGCCACGAGGAGCGGCGCCTCCGTGGTCCAGCTATTGGTGGTGGGATTGTAGCTCTCGACCGTGTCGAGCCGGTCCTTGTTATCGTTCCCGCCGATGACATAAATAATGTTGTTCAACTCGACCGCGACCGCTCCCTGCCTGGCCGTCGGCATGGCAGCTTTGGCAGCCCAGCTATTGGTTTTGGGGTTGTAAGCCCACACTGCGTTGGTCACACCGCTCGTGGTCGAACCGCCAAAAATGAAAAGCAGACTTTTCGCGACCGCCGTAGCCGCATTCAACGTCGGCGTCGGTAACGGCGCGCCGGTGGACCACGTATTCGCGGCCGGATTGTAAACCTGGTTGTCCCCTACCACTCCGGCTCCCGCGCTGTGACCGCCAACATTGTAGATTTTCGCGCTGATCACGCCCGTCATCTGGTAGGTAACCGGTATGGGCATAGGAGCGCCGCTGGTCCAGTAGTTGTGGCTGGCAGCCGGACTGGCTGTCACCTCATTCACTCCCTCAGGAATGGTGTCGGTTTGAGCGGCGGCGGAAGCAACGAGAAAGCACGCGAGCGCTGCAACAAGAATGGGTGCGAGCGGATGAAAGCCGTGACGGGTCAAGTCGAATCTCCTGGACGGGCTGGACTGAGTTTCCGCCATTCTAAGTAAATTGTCCGAATCCCGCAACAGTCGGGCGATTCCGGGAGTGGTTACTTTCAGCCTCCACAGCCATTACGTTGACCCTCGAAGGCTGCCCGAAAGTCCCCATACCCTCGAAACTGGTGTCCCCGCGTTCGGGGAAACCACTATTCAAAGGCGCATCGGTGCCCTTGCAACTCATGCCCTTCCTATTTATCTGTGCTCTTCAGTTTCTTCCTATCCATCCCCGAATGCGGACCACCCGCGCCCGGCAAAATTCACCAGCAAAAACTCTTTGGATCATCGTCCCGGATGGGAGTACCATGCTTCTGCCGCCTGGAGTGTTGTCGGCCGGTCCTTAGTTATTGAGATTTCAATCTCAAATTTGAGCGTCCACTGGGGCTTATGAAAATCACTGACACAATTGAGTCGCTATTACGAAGCCGGGGCAATAACCGGGTCTTTTCCGTGAGCCCCGACCAATCCGTCTACCAAGCAGTTGAGAAGATGGCTCTGGAAGGCATCGGCGCCCTGCTGGTGCTCTCCGGCGACAAGTTGGTCGGCATCCTGTCCGAGCGCGACTACGCCCGCAAGGTGATCCTCAAAGGCCATTCCTCGAAAGACACTCTGGTGAGCGCGATCATGACCAGCCCGGTGGTCTTCGTCACCCCGAAAAACACCGTGGACGAATGCATGGCGATCATGACCAACCGCCGTTTTCGGCACTTGCCGGTGGTAGACAACGACGTAACGGTTGGAGTCGTATCCATTGGCGACCTGGTGCGCTGGACCATCTCCGGCCAGGCCCAGGCGATCCAGGAACTCGAAGGCTACATCACCGGCCGCTATCCGGGCTGAGGGCCGGTCATTCCGGTCCCCCAAATATTGAAAAAATCTACATTTCTAGTGTGTTTCCGGGTTACAATCCTAGCCGTCGTGCCTGGAGTGGGGTAACGGGCCAGAAGTAGCTTTTTCGCGGACACGTCAGATCGAGCATTCAGGAGGCTTTGCATGGAAGTACCGGCCACTGGGAGTAAGTCTGCGGAACAAAGTCGGGTTCGTCACGAAGATCGCGGCACATGGATCTATACCATGTATGCGATATGCGGACTCGCCTTTTTTGGAGTGCTGGCGTATTACACTTCGGTTTACTTCGCCAGATAGAGGAAATGGCTTACCGGCAAAGGCGCCTTGTCTGCGCCGGTAAAACCTATAGCTGCGCCTAGGCCCGCCCTGCAAGCGGTGTAGTGTGTCTTCTGGATCGCCTTGATTAAGGCGACCCGAAGTTCTAATGTCCGATCGGCCGCGATCCGGGACTCACCGTCGGACCAGCCACATCAGCCAGCCCGCAACGAACACTCCACCCACGAACATCGCGAAACAATAAAGACCGTAGTTCAATTGCTCTTTGACGGTGTTCTTCTGGGTGATCCCGAAGACGACCGACGTAAACAACGCGAAAACCACGGCGGCCGAGAAGTGCGACAGGCTGATGGTCACGGTTTCTTCCCCAGCGCAACGTGATGAGCGTCCGCAGCCGCAATAAAGTTCAGCAGGCCGGCGACGATGATGAATGTCTTGCCGTAATCGGCGGCCGCGTTGGCGGCCATCAGGTTGCCCCAGTCCATGATGCGCGCCAGAATGTAAAGCCCGCCCGCGCCCACGTCGCCGATAAACCCGAGAATGTCGAGAACATCTCCGCCATTCGGTTTATAGACCCGGCCATTCATGCCCAGGCCGATCAGGAACATGGCGACCACACAGATAAAGAGCAGCATGCCGCGCACGTACTTCTTCAGCAGGATGTGTCCGGCCCCCGGAATAATCCAGCCCACAATCGGCGCAATCACCGCCATCTGGGTCATGGGATACTCCGGCGAAGTCTTGATTTCGGGCGTTGCTTTAGCCATTCGTTGCTCTAACCCTTCCGGCTGCTTTCAGATGGTCACAATCTCGGATTGAATTTTACCAGTCACCTCGGCGCTCGCCGCCCGCACCAGGACATCGACTTCGAGGCGAACCCCAAACTCCGGCAGATAAATGCCGGGCTCGATCGAGAAACACGAGTTGGGCAGAATCCGCCGCTCGTCGTGGATCTCAAGATCGTCCATGTTCGCCCCGTTCGAATGCACTTCGGTCCCGATCGAATGGCCCGTACGATGAATGAAGTAGTCTCCGAACTTCGCCTGCTTGATGTGGCCGCGGACAGCGCGATCCACTTCCCAGCCGGCAATCGGCTTGCGCGCGGCAATCGCCTTCTGCACGGTCTTCACGCCGATGTCGCGAGCCTCGCTGACAATCTTGAAAATCTCCCGATGCCGGTCGGTGGGCGTGCCCACCACCCCAACCCATGTAATGTCGTAATAAACCGCGCCCGGCTTGTTCTTCTTGCCCCAGACATCGAGCAGAACCAGGTCGCCTTCGCGAATCGGCACCGGATGCGACGCGCCCGGCTCATAATGCGGATTGCCGCTGTTGGCGTTGACCGCCACAATCGGAGGATCGTCGGTCACCATGTTCTCGCGCGCGAACCCTTCCTTAAACCAGGTCTGGATCTCGTGCTCGGTAGTTCCGCCGTTTCGCACCCGCCGTCCGATTTCCTTGAAGGCATCGGCTGTTAGGGCGTCAATCACGTCGCGCGCTTCAAAGTGCGTTTTGATCTGCGCGTCGTTCCAGGTGGCCTCGAACTGTGCAATCAGATCGGCGGAGCTGACGATGTTCTTGCCCAGGCCCCGGATCATGTCGGCCGTTCCGGCGTCGACCATCGAAATGGTGAACACGATGTTATTCGGCGAGTACTGCATCGCTACATCCCGATAGGGAGCCAGCATATGCCGCAGTCCTTCGAACAACTCCTCCCATCCCGCGTATTGCTTTTTGGCCCCGGGCAGCGAGTCCAGATGTCCCGCCTCGATCTTGTGCACCAGTTTGACCGGATCGCCCTTGGCCGGAATCAGGTAATACCAGCGCCGCGTAACCATCAGCCCGTCGGGCAATCCCAACACTCGATAGGAGATCGGATCGCGATGATGGTGGTCGTAAAAAAGCCAAGCGTCGATGTTGCGCTCGCGCAGCGCGTTCTGGATGGCCGAGAGGTGCATAAGTAATGAGTAATTCTACACGACGCACGGCACTCGCTGGATTTGTTGAACCCGACTCACGCAATGCCTCGCTTCCGCCTAAATCGCGCAAATGGGAAAGTTGGGCCTTCAGGGGCGCAATTCTCACATGCCCAACGCAAACCACTTCGAGGTCATCCTGAGAGTGTGTGACTTTTTCCCTTCCCCACACTCTCATTCTGGAAATGAGGTAATCCTGAGCGCAGCCCCAACTTGTTCCGGGAATGTCTCGGACACTAGCTCTTAAATGGATTAAAAATCCTGACGTCAAGCCGCGCGAAATCGCGCTGATTTCTGGTGGCTACAACCAAATGGTGGACGCGCGCGGTGGCGGCAATCATCGCATCTTCCACCAGGTCGCCCGGCTTCCCGTGCATGATGCGCCCCCACTCCCGAAAGCAGGCTGTATCCATTGGGAGCACTTGATAGGTGGCGACAAGTTGCTCGATCCAGACCTCGATCTCATCTGCTTTCGCGGAATCCTGATGCCTCGTAATCTCGACCCCGGCTTGAAGTTCGCCAATGGTTACGGCGGCGAGGAATAACTGCTGCTCCTGCTGCTTACCCAGCCACGCAACCAGCGCCCCATGAGGGCGCCGCACCCGAAATTCTGAAATGACATTTGTATCGAGAAGATAACGGTTCACTCAAACTCCACAACAGGGCGCCGGCGCAGTTTACCTCTTTGGGGAACCAGATTTTCAAACCTTGGACCCGGTCCAAGGAGCAGGTCCTTAAGGCCAGGACGAGCGGCGGCCCGTAGGCGGTTCCACTCCTCAATCGGAACCAGCACGGCAGTCTCAACGCCGCGCCGGGTGACGATCTGCGGCCCGTTCTTGATGGTGGCGTTGAGAAATTCGCTGAAACGCGCCTTCGCATCTTGAACCTGCCACGAAGCCATAAGTGCCCTCCACATTACGGTGCAGCTTAATTATAAAGACTAGTCAGATGACTAGTCAATCTGACTGCGAACCAACGCCCACACCAAGCCCGCTTCCAACCCGTCCTATTGCCTCACCCCTGTAATGTCGAACGCGTAACTGCCGGTTTTGAAATGCTCGATTTCCGTGAGAACGCCCGTCTCGGGATCGATCCTGTAGGCCGTGCCCGGCACATAGACAAACTGGCCCGACGGGTCAAACGTGACGGTGAAGGGAAGGTAACCTCCAAATGGCGAACCCGGCACCAGTGACAACGCGCCATTCTTGGCACTGATCCTTTGCACCACAATTCCTCCCTGTTCCGCGACGGCCACAAACTCCCCATTCGGCGAAATGCTCATCCCATTCACAATGTTGTTGTCCGGGCTCGCAAAGGGAGAACCCGGCACTGCCGTCAGATCGCCGTCGCTGCCGATCGAATACACGTACATCCCACTCCCCAAGGGCGGAGCCGCGATCAGGTACTTGCCCGATGGCGTGATCGCGATCGGCCCGAAAGGCGAGCCTGAGTCGAAGATCGTGCGAAACGTCAGGGCCCCGCTGCTCGTGTCGCGGTCGAAGATCAGAATTCCGGCCGCATCATTTGGATCCGATGCATACAACACCGTCCCATCCAGCGAAAGCGCTAACGTCCCAATCGCCGGATTTTGTCCGGGGGGAACTTGCACCGGCGACAAAAAGGGCGTGCCGTCCACGGGCGTCATCACTCCATCTTTGGTTTCGAGGGCCGCGATCGCTCCGACCTTGGGATATCCCCAGTCGATCAGGGCCACATATACAAACCTGCCCGTCCGGTCGACAATCAGGTCCGATGGACAATACTCAGGCAGAACTACATTGTCGAGTTGCGAGAGCTCTCCGGTTCCGGCCGCTATCGCGTAACTGGTCGCTTGTGCCAGATCATTGCCGCAAGGTCCGCCCACCGACCATTCCCCCAGCGACAAATACAGGTAACGGCCACTGCGGCTCGCCGCGAACGCTTCCGGTCCAATACCGACACGAAACGGCGACCCTTTGATTTTGGTGAGCTCACCCGTCTCCGCATTGACGGAAAATCCAGAGACCGTGAAGTCTCCAAAATTGGACGTGTAGATGTATTCCGGCCTGGTTGCCTTCGAGCCCGCTTCCAGCGGAGTTGGCCCCAGCGTCAGGGCGATGAACACAAGGGAAAACCACTGCCAGCGGCGCATTCCCACAACCACCTCCAGCCCATCCTCGGCAATCCGGTCAGAAGGAGGGTAGACCTGCTCTTGATCTCTGCTCGTCCTTGCCGGGTGCGCCTCTGTGATGTCCGCTCTCCCGCCCCGAGTTGCACCGCCCCATCCTCAGCGGGTGGGATCGCTGGTTTGGTCCCCGGACCGCGTTCGCCCCGAACGAGTGTTCGTAATCCGACCGAGAGCGTCCGGATTAGGGTGCCCCTCGATAAGAGCGAAGGCGCTCTCGAGGACCAAAGATATCCTGTGATACCCCTTCTTTTCTCGGCGCCCTCGGCGTCTCGGTGGTGAAAAAGGTTTGTTTCCCCCGCAGCACTGCACGCTCTCCGCGTTTGTGGTAAAAACTACTGTAATGCCAACGAACGTCTCTGGCAGTCCAAACCCGCCACAATCAGGTGATCGATGCTGAGGGCTTTATTCATCGCGCTCTCCGAGAGCAAATCCCTCCGAGCGATCGCCGAGCGTTCCAGCTTTGGTCAGCGCACATCGGCCCGCTTTGTCGCCGGAACCGAAGTATCGGACGCCGTTCGCGCCGCGGCCGCCATAAACCAATTCGGCGCAGGCGTCTCCATCGATAACCTCGGCGAGAACGTCACCAACGCCGAGGAAGCGCGCGCCAGCGCCCGCCTCTACCATAACCTGCTCGACGATATCGCCAAAGACGGCCTCAACGCCAACATCAGCCTCAAGCTGACGCACATGGGACTGGACGTGGACGAGAAGATGGCCTACGACATCGTCCGCAACCTGGTCGCGAAAGCCGCCAGTATGACGCCCAAAAATTTCGTGCGCGTCGATATGGAAGGCTCCGCTTACACGCAGCGCACTCTCGACTTCGTCCACGAACTGCATCGCGTCCCCGGCAACGCCGGCTACGTCGGGACCGTGATCCAGTCCTACATGCGCAGCGCCGAATCGGACATTGAAAAACTGCTCGCCGACCGCATCCGCATCCGCCTTTGCAAGGGAGCCTACAAGGAGCCCGAGAGCATCGCCTTCCAGAAAAAGTCCGAAGTGGACGCGAACTACGTGAAGCTGATGAAAGTGCTCATGAAGAGCGGCGTTTATCACGGCCTGGCGACCCACGACGAGTCTATTATTAAAGAAGCGAAGGCTTTTGCCGTGCGCGAGAACCTGCCGCGCGATTCCTTCGAGTTCCAGATGCTGCACGGCATCCGCCGCGATCTGCAGCAGTCGCTGGTGAAAGAGGGATGGAAGGTGCGCGTCTACATCCCCTTCGGCACCGAGTGGTATCCCTACTTCATGCGCCGGTTGGCGGAGCGCCCCGCCAACGTCCTCTTCATAGCAAAGAATCTGCTCCGGAAATGAGCGTTGGGCTTCAAGCAAGCTCTGATTAACTGCCTGCAATCCCCTTCTGTCATCCGAGAGGCTGTGACCTCTTTCAACGATAACAGGGCCCCCAATTTTCGAGGGTGGTGGAGAGAATAGGGGTCCTTCGACTGCGCGAGCGCCCCACTTCGTGAGGCTCTCGCTACGCTCAGGAGGACCTCGTCTAAAGATGACCTCGATAGCCGCGCTGATTTTTCACGATTTCCAGAAAGGAACATTCTGAGCGCAGTGGCTGGAAAAAGCAGAACCGAGGTCTCCCTAGCACACTCGCCAGGCCAACCTGGCATAATTATGGCACTTTATTTTTGACTCTTTTCTACTGCAAGCCACCAGGCGCCAGCGGCAGGTGAGCCGCGCTCTCCAGCATCCCGCGCTCCTGCGGAGAAAACTCCCGCCGGTACTGCTCGGAATTAATCAGCCGGTCCCTCTGTGCCGGGTTCAGGTCCCTCATGCCGCGAATCGCGCTATTAACGGCCTGTCTGCGCTGCGGAGGCAACTGCCGGAACTGCTGAAATAGCTGGTGCGCCTGCTGTTTTTGCCCTGGCGTCAGATGCTCCCACGTCTCCATCCGCCCCAGCATCCGCTCCTGTTGCTGCGGAGGCAGGCTGGAAAAATGCTGCAACCTGTTCTGCAACTGCCGCTGTTGCTGTGGAGGAAGTCTACGAAACTGCGGATCGCTCTCAAGAGCGCGCCGTTGCTGGGCGGCGGGGAGATCCTTGTAGCGGCGCAACCACGCGCCGGCGTGCCCCGGCTGGTTTGGAGGATGGGCTTCATTTCCGCGATTGGCGGGGCGATTCGCGGCGGGCCGATTCGCTCCCCCTCCCTGCTGAAAGTGGTGCCACTGGCCGTCTGCATTTTTCGATTGCGGGTGCGGGCGGTTTTGCGCGAACACCGGCGTCAGCAGCAGGAGCGCTGCCGCACAGCCCAGGATTTGTGTCCGGCCCAACATGCCTTGATCCGCCATCACTCTCAGAAAATTTTGAACTGGCCTCTACAAACGCGGCCAGCGCGTCTTCTATGGATTTGCGGTTACGTCGTCCTGCACCTGCAGATCGTCGAGCACATCAAAATCGGCGTACAGGTCGTGATTATTCTCGAGCGCCTGCAGATCGCCCACCGCGGTTCCCGGTTGCACGGGAAGAGTGAGCGAAGGAGGCTTCGTCGCGATCGTGTCGGTTTCCACAATGTAGGACTTGTTTCCGATTGCGAGCGCTACCGTAAATATCACGGCCGCCGCCGACATAACCCACGCTGGACGCAATATTCCACGTGTCCAACCGGCATACCAGCGCACCGCCGGGCGCGCCATTTCCTCGCGCAGCCGCGCCTGCAGGCGGGTATCGAAGTACGGTGACGGCTCGGGCGCCTGCCACTCGTCGAGCAGCGTCATGGTTTTCTGAAAGTCCTGAAGTTGAGCGGAACAAGCATCGCAAGATGCGAGGTGTTTTTCGACCTCCGGCGTGGGAGCTTCCATGCCAGCGGCCAGGTCCGGCAACAGTTCGTGAATTTTATTGCAGTCCATACAACAGTCCCTCTTACTTCCCCGAAACGAATTCCTTTAACTGTTCGCGCAACGTTTCGTAGGCGCGAAACAGCAACGACTTTGTTGCCGACTCGCTCAGTTTCATCACGGCGGCAATCTGTCGATAGTCCATTTGCTGGTACTTGTGCATCATTACCGCGAGGCGCTGCCGCTCGGGCAGCGCATTGACCTTGCTTCGGATTGCAGCCAACCGCTCCCGCCTCACCAGTTGTTCTTCGGCGGAAAGCGATTCGTCTGCCAAATCGGGAGTCGTACCGGTCTCCTGATCGGGCTCATCGAGGCGCACGGTTTTTTCCGGACGCTCGTGCCGAGTATCGCGCGCGTTGTTGACAGCCAAGTTAGTAGCGATCCGGTACAACCATGTGCTGAATTTGGCGCTTGCTTCGTAACTGGTCCGCGAGCGGTACACCCGCAAAAAAACTTCCTGTGCGAGTTCTTCCGCGGTCGCTGGATTGTGGCACAACCGATACATGAAGCCGACCAGTGGCCGCCGGTATTTCTGAACCAGGTACGCGAAGGCGGATTCGTCGCCCGCCTTCACGCGCAGCATCATTTCGGCATCGGAACCGGGCTCGCTGAAATTGGTTACGGGAAGCGGCGAGGAGGTTGCCGCGGCCGCGAAGTTCAGCCGGCCCCGTTCCATGGTCACGCTGGTGGCTACGCTGCTCACATTTGAGGAAACCCCATCGGATTCAGAAAGTTGCGCGCTTTCCGAATCGGGTTGCCCAGCACAAGTATTGTCCCGTGAATCACTTACGGGACGCGAGCCGGGGGTGTCAGAGGCGGCCATGAATAGAGATCGTAAGATGAGGCTATCTGGCGATGTCGAGCCGGTCAAGAGGCTCGCCCACACCGGCCGCTGATTTGGCCGACGCAGTCAACCATAACCGGATTCTGGTCCGCGATAGCCGCACCGCGATGCGCGGGGCAACGCCGTCGACAAATCAAAAGTACAATAGTCGGGGCCGCTTTCGCGGGAGCTTTCAAACCTGAATAAGCTTTATCGCAGCGGGTTCCAGTTTATGAAAGAGACATTTCTGCTACGCGCCATCTTCCTCGTCGGCATGTTCGCCCTGGTACTGCCTTCACCGGTCGCCCACGCCGCCAGTGATGAGACCGCATGGCAGTCCGAACTCGCTTCATGGAGAGCCCAGCGCGCCGCCAATCTGCAGGCGCCAGAAGGTTGGCTCTCGCTAATTGGCTTGGAGTGGTTGCGGGAAGGCGATAACAGTTTCGGCTCCGGCTCCGACAATCGTATCCAGATCTCTGCGAAGGTCCCGGCTCACCTCGGCGCGGTTCGTCTGGAGAAGGGTGCCCTGCGATTGCTTCCGCCTGCAGGGGGTTTCCCAAAAGAACTTCTGGTTGACGGTCACCCCTCCACCGAACGGCCGCTCGCGGCAGATGATTCGGAAGCGCCAACCAAGTTAACCATCGGAACGCTGACCATGATCCTCATCCACCGCGACGACCGTTTTGCTCTGCGAATCAAGGACCTGCAGGCACCCACCCGCTTGGCTTTTCACGGATTGCGCTGGTATCCAGCCAACCCCGCCTACCGCATTCATGGTCGCTGGATTCCATACAACCCACCGAAGGTGCTCGATATTCCCACCGTACTGGGAACGACCACCCATCTTCCCGCTCCAGGTGCGGTCGAGTTCACGCTGGATGGGCAGACGCTCCGCCTTGAGCCCGTGCTTGAGGACCCGAAATCCACCGAACTATTCTTCATCATGCGCGACCCGACGAGCAAGACAACCACCTACGGCGCGGGACGCTTTTTGTACACCAGCCTTCCCGATCACGGAGTCGCGGAGCCAGGAGAACTTTG
>JBEKOW010000076.1:0-22483 GCA_049521375.1 Terriglobales bacterium | reverse complement strand
CGCGCCTTTTCTTCCGGAGCATTGTCGATCGAATCGAACGACCGGTACACGATCTTCGGATTGTGCTTCTGCAGAACCTTCGTGATCGCCGCCGTCAACGTCGTCTTGCCGTGATCGATGTGCCCAATCGTCCCTACGTTGCAGTGCGGCTTATTGCGATCAAATTTTTCTTTCGCCATGTTCCTTTTTCCTTTGTAGCGCCGGCGTCTCGCCGGCTGTCTCACGAATGATTATGAATACTGATACAGCTTGTGAAACTTCGTTCGCACCGCCAAATCCACCTCTTCGACCTTCGACAGGTAAAGCTCCCGCACCTGGCCCTGATCCGAAGCCGGCAGCACTTCATACAAGGACCGCGCCGTTCCCGGTTTACTTTCGGCACCCAAGTCAAGCGCGCCTGCCGCCAAAATCGCATCCAAACTTCGGACTCGGATTCCACGCCCATCGAGCGTCTTAAAGTACTTCACTATCCGGTCGCCGGAAAATGCCCGCTCAATCGCGGTCTTCAGTTCGCCGAACTCCCGTTCTTTGACGACCTTGATCGTCGCCTGCTCGAAATCCATCTGCATCACTAATCTCTGGAGCGGGAGACGGGAATCGAACCCGCGACCAACAGCTTGGAAGGCTGTGACTCTACCACTGAGTTACTCCCGCCCAAACCAGCTGTCAGCTCTCAGCTGTCAGCTCTCAGCGAAAACCCTTCGCTCGCAAGACTCTCTTCAAAATCTGGAGCCGATGACCAGGATTGAACTGGTGACCTCTCCCTTACCAAGGGAGTGCTCTACCAACTGAGCTACATCGGCTCAAGCAAACCGTGCAACATCGTCACATCATTCTATCGACTTGGAGGAGGCCTGCTCTTCCTCAATCCGCGTGCGCCAGTAATACAGCGCCGATCGAAAGGCAAACAATCCTAAAATCAACAGCGTCCCGGCTCGCAAATTTACGTTCGTGTCGAAAACCCGAATCGGCTCGTCCGACAACGTGGTCCAGGACAAAATTCCAAGCACCACATACGCGATCAGAGCCAGCGCGAACTTCTTTTTAACCGTCACAACCGATCCATGTTTCGAGGTTTCAAAGTTGCAGGATTTCGAAAAAACCTTGGAAACTCCCTACTCAGCTTAAACCTTGCAACCCTGAAACTTTGAAACCCTTACTTCGTCATCTGGTGCACAGGGGAGGATTCGAACCTCCGTACCTCCTGAGAGGGACAGATTTACAGTCTGTTGGCTTTAACCACTCACCCACCTGTGCAAATCCGGAAAAACACTCGATCCTTCGATCAAACTCACACACCTGCGTCACACGGCCCTTTGCCACTCGGGAAACGAAATGCGGGAATTCTCGCCTGACACCAACACTCGCCGGAAATTGCCTTAAGGAGTGCGTTATGATCGTTGCGCCGCTAGCGCGCGTCTCCGCGCAGACCACTTGTTGTTTCCGGAAACCTATTTTCTGGAGCTGGCGAAGGGATTTGAACCCCCGACCCTCTGATTACAAATCAGATGCTCTACCGACTGAGCTACGCCAGCAGGTGGAAGAACGCCCATACAGGCACAATACTTCCCTGATCCCTTCCTGTTTGTCCGGGACAATTATCTAAGGTACCACAAGGGGTATCCGGGCGCAACCGAAAGCTCAAAGTCAGCTTCCGGTATCCTCTCCCGATCCAGATACCTGGGCCTACCTGCCACAGTCGAATTTGAGTGCCCCGACTCACCCGCTACCCCCCTTTCGTCCTTGTCGCGCCCCCAGTGCAATTAAGAACCAGAAGGACGGCAAGATTGCGTTCTTCCAAGATCCCGACGGAGAGTTAACTCTCCGGGAGTACGAAAAAGTTGGGGGGAGCCGGGGCATCGTGAAGTCCCCCAAACTCCACATGTAAAAAGTCCTCGCCCGAATGACCCGGTAGTTCATGGTCGGAGGTGGGTTAGCGCCATGCGTCGCCGCGCCTTCCGCTATACTGTTGCGCAGGCGATGGAGTTCGCCAATAACCGCCCTCCGGGCTGATAACTCCTACCTAGCTGTTCTTGGAACTCTGCTTAGGAGGACTCCGTCGCGTGAACTACCTTTGGATTTCCCTCGGTGCAATTGTCGGCGCCAGCGCCCGTTACTTTCTCAGCGGTTTTGTGGCGCGCCACGTTTCGACCACGTTCCCTTACGGCACGCTCCTGATCAATATCACCGGGAGCCTGATCCTTGGATTCTTTCTCATCTACTCCACCGAGCGCGTGCTTCTCGACCCTCGCTGGCGTCTGCTAGTTGCCGTCGGCTTTTGCGGATCCTACACAACGTTCTCCAGCTACGCCTTCGAGACCTTCGCGCTCATGGAGCAAAGCCAGTGGGTGATGATGGGTTTTAACATTCTGGGAAACAATGCACTCTGCCTGGCAGGCGTTCTCGGCGGCGCAGTACTGGCCAAGGCGCTGTAGAATGAACCGTCCAACTACGACGCAGGCATTTGCCATGGCCGTCCAAGTCACCCTGTATCTCACTGAACGCGATTCCTGGCATCATCGGCCGCTCCATCTCGAAATCCTGAAATATCTGCGCGAAGAAAACGTTTTCGGAGCCGTCGCCTTCCACGCCGTTGCCGGATTCCTGGGCCGCGGCCACGTCCACACCGCTCACCTGGTCGAAGCGGGAGGCGAGCTGCCCGTCGTCGTTTCCTTCGTCGATACCGACGAGCATGTCAGCCGCGTCCTGCCAAAGTTGAAGGAAATGGCCGCCCACCGCCTGATCGTGCGCGAGAATGTCGTGCTTGAGCAGGGCAGTCTGGACTGATCACCCATCATGCTTGCCTGCCAGCGCCATCTCTTCGATATTCCCGACGATGTCGCGTATTTGAACTGCGCCTACATGTCTCCGCTGCTGAAATCGAGCCTTGAGGCCGGAACTGCTGGCCTGGCGCGCAAGGCCCATCCCTGGCAGCTTACCTCCGAGCAGTTTTTTACAGGCGCGGAAGAATTTCGAACGACCGCCGCCCGGGTTCTCAACTGCTCGGCCGATTGCGTCTCGATTGTTTCCTCCGCCGGATACGGAATCCAGACTGCCGCGCGCAATCTACCGGTCAAAAAGGGACAACGCGTTCTCGTGCTCGCCGAGCAGTTCCCTTCCAACTACTATCCCTGGCAGAAGCCCGGCAACGAAAGCGGCGCGGACCTGAAGATTGTGCCTTGGCCGGACGATAGCAACTGGACGGCAGCCGTACTTGCTTCTCTTACTTCCGACGTCGCCATCGCCGCCCTCCCGCACGTCCATTGGACCAGCGGAGGCCGACTTGATCTTGTCCGCATTGGCAAAGCCTGCCGTGACCTCGGTATAGCGCTAACCCTCGATCTAACGCAGTCGCTAGGCGCACTGCCGTTTAATGTGAACGACGTGCAGCCCGATTTCGCCGTCGCTGCCAGCTACAAGTGGATGCTGGGGCCTTACTCGGTCGGACTGCTCTATGTCGCTCCCAAATGGCACAACGGATCGCCGCTCGAAGAGGGTTGGATTCAGCGCGCCAATTCCCGCGACTTCTCCAGCCTGATCCTTTACTCCGACGACTACGACGCCGGCGCCCGTCGCTTTGATATGGGAGAGCGTGCGAACTTCGCTTTGCTGCCCGCTGCCATCCGCAGCATGCAGCAATTATTGGACTGGCGCATTGGAGAGGTTTCCGAAACGTGCGGCGCGCTGAATCGCCGGATTGCCGAGGCCGTCGCGGAACTTGGATTCAGGCCGCCCGCCGAACCCCTGCGCGCACCACACTATCTCTGCTTGCGAAGAAAAGGTCCGATCCCGAAGGAATTAACTGAGGCACTGGCGCGGGAGAAGGTGTTCGTCAGCATCCGGGGAAGTTCCATCCGCGTAACGCCGCACATTTACAACACGGTCGAAGATTGCGACCGGCTGATCAAGTGCTTGCGCCGCGCAGTCTGAAGGGGTTTGCTGCTACTTCAGGTTCGCCAGGCCCTTCTGTGCCCGCGAACCCGCTTCGCTCTGCGGATTGTCCTTCTGAATCTGTTCGTAAAGCTTGCGGGCATCGTCCGGCTTGTGTTGCGACTCGTAGAACGAAGCCAGTTCGAGTTGTGCCGTGACTTTACCGACCACCTCCGTCGGCTTGTCGATCAGCTGATTGTAGAGGTTGATCGCCTGCGAGTCCTTATTCTCCGCCCGATAAACCGAAGCCAGCGCGAACTTCCCCAGCGAAGCCAGTTGCGCGTCCGATGAGTTGGCAGCCTCCTGCAATCTGCGCTCGGCGGTCGCGTTGTCACCCATTTGCGCGGAAGTCACGCCCACAAAGTAGCCCGCCATTTTGCCGGTGTGCGTTGAGGAATAGTTATCCGCAATCGACTTGAACTGCTTGCGCGCGGTAGTAGCGCGCTCCATCGACGACTCGTAGCTTGGCTGATCCGGCTGCGCGGGAGTACCCGGTGGACGAAGCGGCGTTTCAAGCGTACGCACCGCCGCTGAGAATTCGAGGCTCGCTTTTTCGTCCTGCGATTGGACGTAATACCAGCTCCCAATCGCGATGGCGGCAATCGCGGCGATGGCAATTGCGCCCATCACGAGCTTCGATTGGTGCTCCTGGCTCCAGTGGACAGTTTTTTCGGCCGCTTCGAAGGTGGCCTTGCTAAAGCGGTCCTGTTTCAGTTGATGACGAGTTTCTGCGCGCACGGATTCCTTCTTCGATCAAATGTAGGATGGCAAAGCTTGAGTTTATCAGGGTTTTCCTGCCCCTCCAAGTAACGCCCATGCGCTATCGGTAACTTGGCGTACGCGACCCGCTCCTGTCACTTGGGATCGGCTCGATAGCTCCAGAAGCCAGCCATCTTTCCCTGCAAAACGTGAAACGGGGCTTCGCGAATCTCCGGAACCCCAACCGCCGATGCATCTTCGCGAACCGCATCCTCTATCAGCCCATGCAGCGGTGCCAGTTCGCATACCGGATCCGTCGCAGCAGCGTCCCCCGTGAGCAGAAACGCCTGGCAGCGGCATCCGCCGAAATCTTCCTTGCGGCGCTCGCACGACCGGCAAGGCTCGGGCATCCATTCTTCGCCGCGGAATTTCTGAAATGCCCCCGAGTTCGTCCAGATCCACTCCAGCCCATGATCGCGCACGTTATCAAAATTCATTCCTGGAATCACTCCGGCTGCGTGACATGGTAGCGCCTGCCCGGCAGGATCGATCAGCATCAACTGCCGTCCCCAGCCGCCCATGCACGCTTTGGGAAAGCGCGCATGATAATCCGGAACCACCATATCGATCCGAACCCGCCCCCGCATCCGCTCCTCGGCAGCCGCCACCACCGCTAGCGCCCGATCAAGCTGCCCCCGGCTGGGTAGCAACGCTGAACGGTTCTTCAGCGCCCAACCGTAATACTGCGCATGCGCGATCTCCATGCGATCGGGATGGAGCACCTCCAGCAGCGTAATCATCTCTTGCAGTCGATCGATGTTCTGCCGGTGCACAACCAGGTTCGCGGTGAAGGCGATTCGATGCTGGCGAATCCACGCCGCCAGTTCCAGTTTGTGGGCATGCGCCCGCGTTCCCGCGATCCAGTTGGCCGCCGATTCTTCCGAATCCTGAAAGCTGAGTTGAATGTGGTCGAGACCCACGCCCACCAATTGTGCAAGTCGCTCCCGCGAAAGGCCGATGCCCGAGGTAATCAGATTCGTATAGAGACGCGCTTGCCGTGCGCCAGCGATCAATTCCGCCAGATCGGGACGCGCCAGAGGCTCCCCTCCCGTAAGGTGAAGATGCAACACGCCCGATGCAGCCGCTTCGTTGAAAACCCGCAGCCAGTCGGCAGTCGCGAGCTCTTCGTCACGCGCGGTCAGCTCCAGCGGGTTCGAGCAGTACACGCAATGCAGAGGGCAGCGGTGCGTGATCTCGGCGATAAGAGCCAGCGGATGCGACATAATCAACCAGGAACTTTGCAGCCGTTAAGGATGCATGTCATCCTGAGCGGCGCGCTGTGAGCGAAGCGCAGCAGCGTGGAGTCGAAGGATACCTATACCCAAAACACGCGCTGGGAGCTGGGTTCTGCGCCGCGCTCAGCATGACCGTCCACATGGGAATGTTGGCCCTTCCATCGTTCAATAATCGAGAATGCGCCTGGAATGCAACTGTTCCACAAAGCTGATCACATCGCCGCGAATCTTCCCCGTGGGCGCGAGAATAAACTGTTCCTCCAGCTTCTGAATGATTTCTCCCAAAGATAGCTGGCCAGCGCAAAGCTCCAGGATCGCCCGTCCCGTCCCCTCCACCTTGATCGCACCTTCGGGAAAAAGAACGACCGGGTCTTCGATCGTCCCGCCCCAGCGGCATCCCGCGGCGAGGTGGGGAATGCTCGCCTCGGTCAACTCAGCCACGGCAGGCTCCCTTACCCTCGTTCTCCTCGTCGGAGCAAATGCGGAACGCGCCCGGCGGCGGCCAGCCCGGTTCGACATAAGCAAAATAGAGTGCGTCCAGTTGCGCCCAGAGAACGTCGCACTTGTCGCGCAAAGCCTGAATCACGCGCTCCTGCTCGGCCCGTGTCGCCGCATGATCGAAAACGTATTGAATTGCAAACGCCGCATCCTCCGGCGCTTCCGTAAGCCGCGCCTCAAAATAATCCAGCCCGCTGGCCAGCCAAGGATAATGCTGGCGCAATTTTTCCATGCGCAGCGCAATCAGGTCGCGCGAAAAAAGCTCGGTCAGCGAACTGGCCACGCACTCCACAAACGGACGCGTCCGCACCAGGTTCAGGTATTCGTTGCCGATAAATCGCGTCGCTGGCAGAATCCCTTCTGCGCGCATGACCCGCTGCCGGTCCAGCCCAGTTGCTTCCGCCAGCTTGATCCAGCGCAGAATTCCGCCGTTGCGCTGCTCGTCGCCATCATGATCCACAATTCGCTTTCGCCACGCGCATACCGGTTCAGCGCCCAGGCCTGCAGTTGCCCGCGGCTAAGTTTGCCTTCGTGCATCCGCACGTGAAAGGGATGCTGGTGGTGATAGCGCTCGGTCCCAACCTGGCGCAGCGCCGCCCGCAATTCTTCCAACGTAAGCTTGCCGGTGCTCTCTTCCACTACAGATCCGCGTGCCAATTGTCCTCCGCTACTTCCCAGCCCGCGTCGCGCACGGCGCGGTATTCCTCTCCCTGTTCGTTCAGGATGGGGTTCGTGTTGTTCAGGTGTATGAACATTCTGCGCGCCACTTTAACATCCCGGAGTAAACGCAGACTTTCCTGCACTGGAATATGACCCATCTGGTGGGCCGTCTCGCCGCTTCCCTGAACGCGAATCAGTTCGTCGTCACTCCAGAAAGTTCCGTCAAACAGCAGCAGATCCGCCCCATCGATCTTCGCCAGAAGCCGGTCATCGAGTTTCGCGACCGCCGGCAGATATACCACCCGCTTGCCCGCCGACTCGAAAAACAAAGCGGCGCTCGCTTCGTCGGGCGCCAGTCCTTCGCTCCTGACATACTTTGGGTAGCGGTCGGAAAGATAATAAACCTCGCAGCGCAAACCTGAGTCTTCGCCGGACGCATCGATCAGCGGAAACGCGGTGTCCGCGTTAATCGGCGTCCAAATCACCTGCGGATCGACGCGATTCAGCATCCCGAACATGCTGTTTTCTTCGCGCAGAATTTTCAGAATGGAAGACGCGGCATATACCCGCAAAGGCTGGAGTTCGCGCAGCAGCAGCAATCCCACAACGTGGTCAAGATCAGCGCTCCCCAGTACCACTCCAGCGACCGGCGAATCGCGCAGCGCACGAGGATGTAATTCCGGATTCGCTTCCATTTGAGAAGCGAGGTCAGGACACGCTCCCGCCAAAAACCAGCGGGAGCGATCGGCGCTCAAGGCCAGCTGAGCCTGCGTGCGCGCCTTGCCAGTGAACCTGTTTTGGCGCACAGCCATGCAATTCGCGCAGCCGCAATTCCACTGCGGGAATCTGCCCCCAGCCGCGGAACCGAGGATGCTGATCTGCACCTGGCGGAATTAGAGTTTCGCGCTTACGTAGGAGTTGATCTCGCAGCAGAGAACAATTTCTTCAAATACCGGGCTGGTCCAAGTCATCGGTTTTTCCCTTCGGACTAGATTCTCCTCGCCGCCACCCCAGCGCGACTCGGATTGAAAGTTACTGAATCATATCATTTGCAACGGGCATATTCGATGACAAACAGGCGATCTGGGTGGCCCAACCGGGCGATTACTAAAGTTTTCCCGGCTCCACGTTTATCCACTTGCTTTGTTGTCACGTCGCAGCCTCTCGCAACTAACTAAAGAGAGGAGGGAAACTAAACCGCGGCGTGATTTCTGAGGCGAGCCGCCGACGACAGCTCGCGGATTTCCTGTATGGAAGAAGTGACGATAGGAGTCTTGTATTCGGGATGTGAGAATTCCAGCCGCATGCCGCGGCCGACGAAACGCCGCTTCAGCATCGATCCGCCCCACGTCGAGCCCGCAATCGCGACCAGTACCGGCTGCGGGCAATACTCCGGATGCCCTGAGATCAGGGCCGAATCATCGTCGACCAGGACGGCCGTGTAGAGATGATTCTCAGTTTGGATCTGCAATACGGTATCCGGCGGAAGGTCCTTCAGGAACACGCCGCCTTCAATCTCCGACTGGACAATACGGCGGTTCACCTCATCGCTGAGATTGAAATGAGGCGCGAAGATCGGGGTGTGGGCCAAGGAAAGTTGCCTGCTCGTCACAGTATAGCGTGACATACAGCATAGAACCATCCGGCGTTCCGTGGTAGCGGTGACCAAAGTAAATGTGCTCATCTGTCTAGCCTAACTGCCCCGGTCGAATCGCTCCCGCAGTTCCGCTTTCACCACCTTTCCGTAGGCCGTGCGCGGCAGCGTCTCGAGGAAAACAAATTCTCTCGGAAGCTTGTACTTGGCGAGTTTGCCGGCAAGAAAGCCCGCCAGTTCATCCGGCGATGGCTTCACCGCGTTCTCCTTCGGCACCACGAAAGCGACTCCGGTTTCGCCCCAAATGGCGTGCGGCACGCCAATGACGGCCGCGTCGGCCACGCCCGGATGCCGCAGCAACTCGGCCTCAATTTCAGCCGGATACACATTTACGCCGCCGCTGATAAACATGTCTTTCGAACGGCCCACAATATAAAAAAAGCCTTCGTCGTCCGCGCGCGCGACGTCTCCGGTATGAAACCATCCGGCATCGTCGAGGCAAGCCGCGGTTGCCGCCGGATCTTGCCAGTATCCTTTGCAGACGTGCGGCCCGCGCAGCCAAAGCTCTCCCGCCGTACCGGGCGCTGCGGAATGACCTTCAGGGTCGACGACTCTAGCCTGGGTGAACATCATCGGCTTCCCGATCGAACCCATTTTGCGAAGCGCTTCCTCCGGCGACATCGAGAAACAATTGACGCCCACTTCGGTCAGGCCGTATCCCTGCTTCAGAACCACGCCGCGTTTGCTGTACGCCTCCACCAGTTCGACCGGAAGGGGCGACCCTCCGCTGATGAACCAACGCACATGACTGAGGTCGACTGAGCTGCATTCCAGCGCGTCCAGCAGCATCCTGTAGATCGTGGGCACGCCCAGCATCACCGTGCATTTCTCGCTCCCAATCGTCTGCCAGACGACATGAACGTCGAAGCCGGGATGCAAAACGATCGTGCCGCCGGCGACAAAAATCGGCACCAGAAACGCCGCGAGGCCGCCCGCGTGATAGAGCGGAGTGAACAATGGGCTCACGTCGGATTCACGCAGTTGCCAGTTCACCGCCGTGTTGTAACCGTTCCATGCCACCATGCGGTGCGGAATCATCACGCCCTTCGGTTTTCCGGTGGTGCCGCTCGTGTACAACAGGCAATAAATGTCTTCGGGATCGCTAGCGATCTGCGTCCAGTCGGCGGGTGACAATTCCCGCAGGCATGTCTTGTACTGGAGGTCGGACGAGTCCAGCGGCTGATCGAGGGCAATCCAATATTCGATCTGGCCTCGAATCGTCGCGTCGCGCTTGAGCTCTTGCACTCTCTCCGCGAGTTCACCGTCATACATCAGCGCTTTCAATCCACTGCTTTTGATAATGACTCCCAATTCTGCTGCTGTGAGACGAACGTTCAGCGGGACGAGAATAATGCCGCTCTTGCCCGCGGCAAAGAAAGCATCCAGAAATTCCACCCGATTCTTGGCTAGCATTCCGACCCGATCGCCCTTGGCCACTTGGCACTTCTCAAGCCAGAGGCGTGCGCAACGAATGGCGCGATCGTTGAGTTCG
This sequence comes from Terriglobales bacterium, assembly GCA_049521375.1. Lineage (GTDB taxonomy): Bacteria > Acidobacteriota > Terriglobia > Terriglobales > Acidobacteriaceae > Acidiflorens. The sequence goes on along the minus strand of JBEKOW010000076.1, from coordinate 12,255 downwards.
CGATAGGTGAAGCGCCGGCCCGTGGAAGCGCACGCCAGCGCAATTTTTTCAGGACTGAGTCGGGCGCGTTCGCCGAGAATGTCGCCGTGAATCATGCGCCGATTTCTGACCCTGAAAACAGCTCACAACCGCAGGTAGGCCCTGCAGCGAAGTTGGAAATAAGACTCGTCACTAGTCAAACTCGAATCCGCGCGAAAAACCGAAGACAAACCACCACGACCAAAGACGAACGCCCCAGTCCTACGGCATCCGGAAAGCCACAGCCGCCTGGTTATATCCCACACCCGATCCCACAATCACAACCAGTCCGCCCGAATGCACCTTCTTCTTGAGAATCGCATCGTGCAGCGCCATAGCCGTGCACGCAGAGCCTGTATATCCAGATTCTTCCATAATCGTGTGCGTGCGCTCGAATGAAACGCCCAGATCCGCCATGACCAGCTCAATCGTTGCCTTGCGTACCTGCGTAAAAATAAACAGTTCCACATCTGTGAGCGCGAACCCGCCATCGCGAGCCAGCCGCCGCACGAGCGTGGGCCATCCTTGCTCGTTGATTTCCGGAGGATAGCGTTCGATGAAGCGCACCATGGTCCGGCCCGCGCGAACCGCTTCTTCGCTCGCCGGCTCGGCGGTGCCTGCGGCATAAATTCCCCAGTTACGATTGTAGGAACCATCGGCCTGCATTGCCGACACGACAAACCCCGGATGGTCTGCAGCTTCGAGCACCGCGGCGCCCGCTCCATCGCCGTAAAAAAAGATCGTTGGATCCCCCGGATTGGCTAGCCTGTGCATAAGGTAGACGCCCACCACCAGCACCGTTCGCAGCGCCGGATTGGTCCCGATCAACCCCGCCGCCGCCGCCAGTCCGGTTGGAAATGACGCGCACGCACATCCAACGTCAAACGTTCCCGCATTCTTGGCGCCCAGCTTGTGCTGCAAAACAACCGATGTCGCGGGAGTAATGAAATCCGGCGAGTCCGTCCCCAGAATAATCAGATCCACGTCTTCCGGCTTTCGCCCAGCGCGTTCCAGCGCTTGCCGCGCTGCCGGCAAAGCCAGATCGGACGTCGCCCAATCGTCCGGCGCATACCAGCGTCTCTTGATACCCGTGGCCGCTTCCAGTTTGTCGATCGTGTCCGGAAGATTCGCAAAAGTCTGACGCAGCTTGTCGTTGCTGATTTCAATGTCAGGCAGGTAGCTTCCCGTAGCGACAATTGTGGCGTAGCGTGACATGGAATCCCTTCGGCACCCGGCGGCGGCTAGAGCGTCAAGCCGCCGTCAACACTCAGGACCGCTCCGTTAATGAAATCCGCTTCGTCCGAAGCCAGAAACAAGTAGGCATTCGCGACATCGCGTGGCTCCCCCAGACGCCGCACAGGAGTTCGATCCCGCATCCCTTGCAAAACTTTTTCCGGCATCTTCTTGACCATCTCGGTGGCGATAAAGCCCGGCGCAACCGCATTCACCGTGATGCCCTTGGGCCCCAGTTCACGCGCCCAGGTTTTAGTCATCCCGATCAGGCCGGCCTTGGTGGCGGCGTAATTGGTCTGCCCAAAATTTCCGAATAGGCCGACGATGGAAGAAGTATTGATGACTTTGCCGTGACCACGCTCAACCATGTGCGGAGCGACATGCTTCGTACAATGGAAAACTCCGCTCAGGTTGACGCCGATGACCTGGTTCCACTGTTCCGGAGTCATTTTCAGAAGAGTGGCATCCCGAGTAATTCCTGCATTATTGATGAGTACATCGATTGTGCCAAAACGGGCGAGCACGGCGGCAATCATGCGGCCGACAGCGTCGAAGTTCGCTACATCGCACGAAACATAGAATCCTTCAGTCCCCTTCGCGTCGATCGCCGAAACCAATTCATTGCCGTCGGGCGCAAGGTCGCACACGGCCACCCGCGCCCCTTCTCCGGCAAACACCAGCGCCGCCTCGCGGCCCAGTCCGCTCAAGCCTCCCGTAATCACCGCAACCTTGTTCTTTACTCGCATATTAGTCACATCTCAAAACCAGGCTTCAAAAGTTGTACTTCAAAGCAAATTGAATGATGCGGGGGCTGGCCACGGTTTGGGTAATCACCCCTACGGGTCCGACGGGTGTTGTGCCATTGGCCGAATATACGTTGCTATATGGCTGCCCGAAATTCACGAGGTTGAAAATATTGAAAAACTCGGCACGGAATTCAATCTTCGAGCTTTCCGTCACGGGGAAGAACTTGATCACGCTGAAGTCGACGTTCTTCTGGCCGGGCCCACGCAGGAAGTTGCGCGGCGAAGTGCCAAAGGGAGGCGCGTTGTTCAAGTCTGTGCAGGGCGCGAATGCAGCTGCATTGAAATAGTCGTTCCGGCGCGCGACGGTCGAGCCCGACGAAGTCACAACCGGCTGCCCGGTAAGATCGGCGCGATTGTTCAGGTCCGAACCATTCGAGCAATCCACCGTAAAGGGAAGTCCAGTCTGCAGCACAACCAGCCCGTTCGTCTCCCAATTATTGGCCACGGACTTTGCGAAACCGGAACTTCCACTGTAGAGCTTCGGCCAATCGTAAACGCCGCTGAAGACGAAGCGGTGCTTGCGGTCGAAGTCGGAATTCCCAAACTGCGTTTTCAAGTCCTGCTGATCGCCGGGTAGCGGGGCAAGTTCGCTTTCCGCGTTCGGAATGTTATCGCCCGAGTTGTTGTCGATGGAGTGCGACCACGTATAGGAAGCGAGGAATTGCAACCCGTGACTGAACCGTTTGGTCAAACTCATCTGCAAAGCGCTGTAACTCGATTCGGCTTCGGTCTGAACCTGGTCGAAGCCGAAAAGCGCTTTGTTGTCGGAAAATCCATCCCCGGTGTAGGGAGCGGCCGGGGGGCCGGCGAGACCTTGATTGAAGTTGTAGAGATTAATGAGGTGATTACCGTGATTGCCCACGTAACCGACATCGATGAGCCAGGTATTCGCCGGCGAATATTGAACATCCAGGTTGTAATCGACGGTATACGGTATCTTCATGTTCGGCGAAGCGAAGAATCCATTGATCGGGTTCGTCGCGATTGGAACGGTGTCGAAGGGCAGCAGGATTGGAGAAGGCGCTTGCGCGGGAAGCGGGAAACTCACGCCGGCAAGGTTGGGGAACGGAAGCCCGAAGAATCCCTGGCTGAACAACCCCGTGCCAATCGTGTCATAGGGATAGTTGAAAACCTGCAAGTTGGCGAAGCGGTCCGAGAAACGATCGTAGTAAATGCCGAAGCCCCCACGGATCGAGAGGTCATTCTGCGCTCTCGGGCTCCACGAAAAACCTAAGCGGGGAGCGACGTCAAACCGGCTCGGGTTTAGCTGCTGGCCCGACGATCCCAACGTTAGGCCTTTCGTACAGGGAGCGGCCAGCGTGCAAGGGAAAGTGTTCTGCGCAAAAGCGGCGGCATCAAAAGCGGAGAAGCGCCCGCGAATTTCGCTATATCCGCCAAAGTGATCCAGACGCAGGCCCGCATTGACAGTCAGCCTGGGAGTTACATGGATATCGTCCTGAACAAACCATCCATTGTCGCTTGCGCGGAAGCCACGATCCGGTACCCCGTTTCCCAGAAGTGAAACGTCATAACATACAAGACCCAGCGCAAGCGTCGGACACAAGGCCAAAGACTCAACCGATCCGCCCGCCAGAAAGTCCGTGAAGTCATTAAAGAGAATTTCGCCCCGCGAGAACGAGTGGAAATAGAAATCGACATCGTAGCGCCGGAACTGTCCGCCAAATCGGAGAAAGTGCCGTCCCGCCGTGTACGAAACCGTATCCTGGGCCTGCCAGGTTTGCGTCACCGATTTCTCGTCCGCCAACGGCGACGAGCCAATGGTGAAGAGTCCGTTCACGTTGATCGTTGCCATCCCCGGATATGTGGCCGCTAGCGGATTCACAATGCCAAACTGCGAGTTCGTAAACGGCTCTTGCGGGTTGGAAATGCCGTGAATACGGCTGAATCCGAAGCGGGCCTCATTCACCAGATGCGAATTGAAAATGTGGCTGTCACTCAAGCTCAAGATACGATTGTGGAAAGTCACATCGCCGCCGTAGCCCGGGACTTCGTTCGGATTGGGACCCAGAAACCCGAAGATCGCCTGGTACTCCGGATCGTTGGAGAACAGAAACTTGCCGCTAAGTTTATTCTTAGACGAAATTTGCTGGTCAATGCCGAGGTTGAAATAATCTTCGGTGAAGCGTGAGACGCCGCTGATCGGAGTGATGGCCAGCGCCGTCGATCCTGGGGCGGCTGTCGCGGCGCTCGGCACCGCAAATTGCCCGCTCGGAAGAGTAGCCTGCAGGATGTCCAGTGCGACTGGGCTGATAGGCACGCCGTAATCGTTCATCGCCATGTTAGTGAGCGTGGTCGTGCTGCGATCGTTGGTCAGGTCCTGCGGGATGAGTGTGGTTCCCAGGCTGTAGGTCGGCGAGGAGCCATTGCGTTCCCGCGTTCCTTGATAGGCAAAAAAGAAGAACGTTTTGTCTTTCACGATCGGGCCGCCCAGAGTTCCCCCGAATTGGTTGCGCTTCAGTTCGGGGCGCGGCAGCCCGGCTTCGTTCAGGAAAAAATCGTTCGCGTTCAGCGCATCATTGCGGAAATACTCAAACACGTTGCCATGGAATTGGTTCGTCCCCGACTTGGTGACGACCGCAACGTTGCCTCCGCTGTTGCGCCCCTGGCTCGCGTCGTACATCGAGGTTTGCACGATGAACTCCTGGATCGCGTCCGGCGGCGGCACTGTGAGGCTGGGTGTGGTGTTGGTGCCGGGGCTGTTCGCTTCCGTGCCATCGATAATGACGTTATTGCTGGTGCTGCGCTGTCCGTTGACGTTGATGTCGGCATCGCCGCGTCCCAGTTCGGCGTTGTTCGGAAGGCTGCTGACGGCTCCGGGCGACAGGGCAAGAAGCTGCGTGTAATTGCGGGTCGGCAGGGGAAGCTGATTCACCTGCGTGTCGCCGATGACGCGCCCCTCGGTATCGTTGTCCTGCGCTACGATCGGTTCGGCGACCACGCTGACGGATTGCGTTGTCCCCGCGACCGTCAATTGCACGTCGAGCGCCGTGCTTTCGGTGATGCGAACATGGGCCTCATTTCGAGTCGCCGCCGCGAAGCCTTTCGCCTGGACCGTCAATGAGTAGGAGCCGGGATCGAGTAGCGGAAAACGGTATCGGCCGCTGCCGTCGCTCTTGGTCTCCCGGACCTGCCCCGACGGCGCCGTAAGTGTAATGCTCGCGCCCGCGACCGCTGCGCCCTGCGGGTCAAGAACCTGCCCCGCGATCTCGCCGGTCGTAGGCGATTGAGCGATCGCTACTCCCACAAAAGCCACCAGATAGCAAACCAATAGAAAAGAGATCAATCTCGAAATCATTGTGTGCTCCTTTTTGCCTTTGCCGAAACACGCTTGCGTTTTTCGCGCTTCCCCCACAATCCTTCGGTCGCAATCTTGATCAACTGCGCCACCGCCCGGTCGTCTGACACGCCCAGATGCTCTTTGCCGCCGAACAGCTTTTCCACCAGGAAGTACGTAAATAGCTGCAGGTAAATCGCCGTGAACGCCAGCGCCGGATCGATTCCTCGATTCCACACTCCCGTCTTCGTCGAGGCCTCCAGTTGCGGGCCCATGCGCTCTTTCATGTTCTTGGCCAGCGATCGAAACGTGCCCGCGAAATGCTGGTTGCCGAACTCCGTGATGTCGATGTACATCAGCCGCCAGTAGTCGGGATTGTCGTACACGATCTCGCGGATCACATGCGCCATGCGCTGCAACTCCGCCGGCTCAAACAGTCCGTGGATCGGCCCCAGCGCCTTGCGCCGCAACTTCTCCATGTGGGTCTCGTAGCGCGCGATGATGCTCTCGAAAATTTCTTCCTTGGTCCGGTAGTAGTTGTAGAGATTGCCGATCGAAACGCCCGACTCTTTGGCAATGTCGCGCACCGACGTGCCGTGAAAACCCAGGCGGGTGAAAACACGAAGGGCGGCGTCTTCAATCTTCTTCTGGTTTTTCTCGACTTCCTGCAGCCGCAGCTTGGGCATAAATAAAAATGAACGCTCGTTTTTTATACCTGTCCCAGCCGCTTGTCAATCGAAATCTTGGGGGGACGATCTCAGGTCGTCAGGGTAGGAAATCGCCGAACCCCGGAACGAATCGCTAGGGCTGGAGGGAATACAAGAACAACCGCGTGCTCTCCAGAAATCCCGCCGGACATTCCATCTGCGGAACGTGGCCGCAACCGGAGATCGTCTTCAGTTCTCCCGCCGGCAGTTTCGTTATAGCCAGTTGAGCTTGAGCCAGCGGCAGAACCTGGTCATCCGCGCCCCAAACCAGAAGCGTCGGACACCGCAATTCCGGCAGGCGGTCCACCAGATACGTCGACAGCGAGAGGCGGATACTCCCCGCCAATGCGTAAGCATAGGCCGGGTAATCCGCCCGCTTCAGTTTGTCCGTCTGTTTCTGGACATAGCGCGCACTCATCTCCGACGGAGTGATGAACACGCCGCTGAACAGCAGAGCCGTGACTTCCGGCGTTAGTCCCGCCAGCACGGCTTCGCTGAAACGCGGCTCGATCGTCGCTCTTTCCTGATCCGAGTATTTCTGAAATCCGCCGCTATTGACGAGCAGCAGTTTGGCCACTGCATCCGGATACTGCAGCGCATAGAGAATCGCAATCTGTCCTCCAAACGAATTGCCCGCCAGAATCGCGCGCTGAATGCCCAATTGCCCCAGCAGCCCGTGCAGCGTCGAGACAAAAAACTCCCCCGAGTATTCGCCCCGCGGCTTGCTCGACCCGCCAAAACCGGGCAGGTCCACCGCAATCACCCGATGCCGTTCGGAAAGCGGCGCCAGCACCGGCTCCCAATCCAGAAAGTCGCCGAACATTCCATGGATGAGAACCAGCGGCGTACCCTGCCCGCGGTCGTAGTAGCAGATCGATTCGGAGCCAACACTCCGCGTCGTCAGGTAGTCGGTCACGGCTCTCGATTGTAGTCTGGCATGTCAAGGGGCGTGAAACGGCGAAGGAACCCCGCCCCTTTCTTGGAGTTTGCCATCGATGCCGGGCCAAAGACCTCCCGTCGACCGGCAAGGTAATGTTCAAACTCCCTTTCACATTTTCTTAACCGACTATTCACGCCCCATTAACCCGGCCCAGCCGCGCAGCGGAAATACTCTTCTCGCACCTTGGCATTACAGGAGGCTCCAAGTGTCTCATCGTCGTTCTGTCCCCCTCTCGCTCGTCGTTTGCGCGCTGGTGTGCCTGCTTCCAGCACCGGCCGCCGCGCAGGCAAACGGAAAGTTTCAACACGTCCTGCTGATCAGCATTGACGGCATGCACTCGCTCGATTTCGCCAATTGCGCCAAAGGCGTTCCTCTCTACGGAAATCAGACCTACTGTCCACATCTGGCCTCACTTTCCTCAACCGGAGTGCATTACCTGCAAGCTCTGACTTCTAAACCTTCAGATTCCTTCCCCGGGCTGGTCGCTCAAATCACGGGTGGCACGCCCCGCTCGGCGGGAATTTTCTACGATGTCAGCTATGATCGCGCCCTGTCTCCTCCCGCCAAGACGACCCCCTACGGCATTGTTGGCGGAGCGAAGCTTTGCCCCAGCGTAGTTGGCACGCAGGTTGGGTTCGACGAAGAGATTGACTACAACTATCTGAAACTTGACTCGGGAGTACCCAACGGCAGCTCCGGGATCAACGGCATTAATCCCGACTATCTCCCCCGCAACCCGAAAAATGGCTGCGCGCCCGTCTATCCCCACAATTACCTTCGCGACAACACGATTTTCAACGTCGTCAAGAATGCCGGCGGCTATACCGCCTGGTCGGACAAGCATCCCTCCTACGACTTCACCAACGGTCCGAGCGGCGACGGCGTCGATGATCTGTGGTCGCCGGAAATCAACTCCATTCCAGTGCCGATCCCTTCGGTCCAGGGTTGCAATCCGCTCCCCGACCCAGGAGCGGCCCAGAAGACCAACGCCTGGACCGACAGTTTCCAGAACATTCGCTGCTACGACCAGTACAAGGTGCAGGCTGTACTGAACTGGATCGATGGCAAAACCCACGATGGCAGCGCCACCGCGCCCGTGCCAAACGTTTTCGGCATGAACTTCCAGTCCGTCAGCGTGGGTGAGAAGCTGGTGGAAAAATCCCTCGGCCTCACGGGCGGCTACGTCGACGCCCTCGGAACGCCCAGCGATTCCCTGTTCGCCGAGATCCAGTTCGTCGACGGCGCAATCGGTCAGTTTGTTTCGGAACTGAACAAGCAAGGCTTGCTGGACTCGACCCTGATCATCATCTCGGCCAAGCATGGACAATCCCCGATCGACCCCAGCCGCGTCCTACGCATTCCCGGCGACGTTGCCACCGATGAACCGCCCTCCCAGATTCTTTCACCCGCCGGCGTCGGGCCTGGATTGCCCGTCGCGCAAGCCGACGAGGATGACATCTCGATGCTCTGGCTGACCGATCAAAGTCAGACCGAAAGCTTCGCGGCGAGCCTCTCGTTGGCCGCCAATGAGAATCTTTTCGGCCAAGGAGAGATTTTCGCCGGCCCATCCCTTACCCTGCAATTTAACGATCCGCTCACCGATTCCCGCACCCCGGACATCATCGTCGCTCCCAACGTCGGCGTCATCTACACCGGTGGCACCGGCAAGGTTGCCGAGCATGGCGGCTTCGCCTATGACGACCGCAACGTCCTGCTCATTGTTTCGAACCCGAAGTACAAACCGGCAACCTTCAATGATCAGGTCGAGACCCGTCAGATCGCGCCCACCATCCTGAAAGCGCTGGGACTCGATCCCACTCTCCTGACCGCAGTTAAGTCCGAGCATACGGAAACCTTGCCCGGCTTGCCGTTTACGCAACCATAACCAAGCCGCAGCCTTCCGCGCGAAGCGGCTGCTCCGCCGGGGCGCTGTTCCAGTACGCCTTCAAACTGGAACAGTGCCCGACCGTAGCGCCGCCGCCGCGGCGACAGTCGTGGGGGCGCCCCGCCCCCACACCCCGAAAGACGAGATGTAAAGCAAGTCATTCTAAATCAATAATATGGAATGTAATGATGAGCGGGCAACCATTCCCACTCATGCCAGCAACTAAACAATTAGTTACCTTTCCGGGTAGCACGCGTCTAACACTAGGTAGGAGCATCCCAGTGCCGCCAAGACAGTCCGAGACCTTAACCGAAGCCGAGCTGAGAGTGATGAACGTCCTCTGGGAACGACGATCGGGCACCGTCCAGCAAGTGCTCGACTCGATGACCTCCAAGCCGGCGCTCGCCTATAACTCGGTGCTGACCACCATCCGCATCCTGGAGCGCAAGGGTTATCTGAAGCACATGAAAGATGGCCGGGCGCACGTATTCGCGCCGATTGTGCAACAGGAGGAGGCCACCCGCTCCGAGATTCGACACCTCGTCAGCCGCTTCTTCAAAAACTCCCACGAAGATCTAGTCCTCAACATCCTCGAAGATCAAGGCATCGAACCCGAAGAGTTGGCGCGCCTGCGAAAAATGCTGGTTCGCTCCGAAGACCGATCTGATATTCACGGCGACACCCGGGGCGCAGTTCTGAGCGACGAAAGGAGTGAGGCGAAATGATCCTCCCCCACTCCATCGCCGCTCAGCTAGTTGTGCCCGAATTCGCCGCTCGTCAAGTCGGACTATGGGCTCAGGCAGGAGTCCAGCGCGTGCTCAATTCCCTGCCCGAAGGGCTCCTGATTGCCGTCTTCGCATGGACGGTGCTTCGCCATTTGCCAAAACAAAACTCCCGCACGCGCTTTGCCGTGTGGTTCCTGGCCTTGCTGGCAGTGGTGGGAACCGCTTGTCTCGGCGGACTGCTAGTAGCCGGATTGACCCACGGGCTTACCAGCATCCCGGGCTTGGGGTCCGAAGGACAATACGCGATCAGCCTGCCCGCGAACTGGGCGTCCTACTTGGTTTTTGCCTGGCTAGTGGCCGCGTGCGTAGCGATACTGCGCGTCGCCATTGGCATCTTCCGCCTGCGCGAGTTGCGGAAATCTTGTCAGCCCGTCGATGCCTCTACCCTCGATCCGTCGACTCGCCAAACGCTGGCAGAACTGAATGCCGCAAACTCATTTGCTGCCAGACCCGTAACTCTAGCGACCTCCGACCATGTCCGCGTCCCTGCGGCTCTCGGCCTATGGAAGCCGTTAATTGCTCTGCCCTCGTGGGCGCTAGCAGAACTGCCCCCTTCGGATTTGAACATTATCCTGCGCCACGAATTTGCCCACCTCCGCCGCTGGGATGACTGGACCAATCTTCTTCAGAAAACAGTCCGCGCTCTGTTCTTCTTTCATCCCGCAGTCTGGTGGATTGAGAACCGCCTCTCCGTGGAACGCGAGATGGCGTGTGACGACATGGTGCTCGCTCAAACCGACAACCCAATGGGATATGCCAGTTGCCTCGTCTCCCTCCTGGAGAGAAGTCTCGCGCAGCGTGGCTGGACCATGGCGCAAGCCATCGTCCACCGCGCCCGCGAGGCCTCGGACCGCTTGACCCGGATCCTCGACAAGAACCGTCCCACCGCGACCGATGTTTCCAAACCCGCTTTGGGTTTGGTCGGAGCATTCGCTCTTCTCTGCGTCGTGATGCTGCCGCAGACGCCCCAACTCGTTGCCTTCGACCAGAGTCCGTATCCAGTTCCCGAATATTCCGCCGCATTGCTTCATCCCGAAATCTTTCGCGCCGCGGATTCGCAAGGCTCATTCCGCCCCGCAGGCGTGATCCCCGCAAGTCTGAAAGGAATCGAGCCCGCGCCCCGGAAGAATTTCAAACCCGTTTCAGCGCGCATCACTACGACCTCTCAGCCTTCGGATCGCCAGACCCGCGGATCCAGTTCGCCGCCGTCGTCGCCATCGCTGATTGAACTAAGCAGCCTCCTGAATCAAGACGCCCAAAACCTGCCTGCCGGGAAGCACCAGGTCTTCTTCGTCGAAGAGACAAAATTCGTAATGCTCCCAGACCAGGCTTCAGGCGCGTCCGAGTCCTTCAAACAAACGGCCGCTACTAGGCCGACCAGCACGATCTTGAGAATTGAAGTCTGGCGCGTCACTGTCGTCAAGACGGTATGGGAACGTCCGGCCCAGGCCCCGGTAGCCCACAAGATTTAGCGCTAAAAATTTTTTGCCACATTCAACTAGATGATTAGTTGTACAAGGAGAAAGAAAAATGCAGAAGTGGTTGCAACACCTGAAATCCCAATTCACCATCTCAACCCTGGCAAAGTCAGCGGAGGCGAACCCTTCCCGGGCCCGTTCCCTGGCGGCAGCCGTGCTCGCCATTGCCATCATCGGATCGCTCGCCACTTTCAGTTTCACCAGGTCCGCGACCGCCGCCACTCCGGCGCCCGCCGCAGCCGCTCTCGACGACAACAGTGTCGGAGCGCTGCTTTCCCTCGATCACGCCATGGAAACCCTCGCCGCCCGCATCACTCCAGCGGTCGTCAACGTGACTGTAGTCTCAAAAAGCAAAACGGCTTCCGCCAGCGAAGGTGGAATGCCCGACCTGCAACAGTTCTTCGGGCCCGATAATCCCTTCGGCCAGCAGTTCGGACGTCAGTTCCACTTCCAGCAGCAGCAGCCGCAGAACCGCGTCGAGCGCGGCCTGGGCAGCGGCGTCATCATCTCGCCCGACGGCTACATCGTTACCAACAATCACGTCATTGAAGGAGCGGTCGACATCCGCGTCACCATGAGCAACAAGGAGGTCATGCCAGCCAAGCTGATCGGCGCCGACCCGCTCACCGATCTGGCCGTCATCAAGGTCAACGGCAGCAATCTGCCAAGCGTGCCTTGGGGCAACTCCGCAAATCTCCATCCCGGACAAACCGTTCTCGCCTTCGGCAATCCCTACGGCATGCAGTTCACGGTCACTCGCGGAATCATCAGCGCGCTCAACCGTCCCAATTTCGATAGCGACCGCCGCAAGCCCGGAGAATTCATCCAGACCGATGCAGCCATCAATCCCGGCAACTCGGGCGGAGCGCTGGTCGACGCTCGTGGCGAGTTGATCGGCATCAACACCTTCCTCATCTCTGGTTCCGGCTCGTTCTCGGGCATGGGATTCGCAATCCCCACCCAGATCGCCGAACCCACCGTGAACACGCTTATTCGCTACGGCAAGGTTACGCACGGCTTCATCGGAATCCAGATCGCCGACGTGACTCCCGATAACGCGAAATTCTTCCACCTGCAGAAAGCGGCAGGAGCTCTTGTCAGCGACGTT
>JBEKOW010000075.1:0-15598 GCA_049521375.1 Terriglobales bacterium | reverse complement strand
GCTTTTGCGTGTTTCTGATCGTCACAGTCGGTTATGAATGCATAGCGAACGCGGAGGGCCGTAGCCAGATGGCGCACCAGGGAAGGAAAGAAGTCATTTCCGGTCGCGGACGCCGTACCTATGACGATGGAGCGGAAAGTCTCTTCCGCAAGGTGCCTCTCGGTAATGTCGCGGACCAGGCCAATTACTCCAATCACCTTTCCTTGGGCATCTCGATGCGGAGCGAACGTGCAGGATTCCCATAGATCGCGGCCGTTCGCAGAATGTTTCGGTATCAAGGCATCCTGTACATGGACAGATTCCCCTTGCAACGAGCGCTTTAGAGCGGCTTCTATCCCGCTCGGCCCCAATCTAGGGAACACCTCGGTCGCAACCCTGCCGAGCACTTCCTCCGAGCGCTTGCCAGTCAGGCGCTCCATGACGGGATTGAAGAGCCGGTAGCGCAGTTCGGAGTCGTAAACGATAATCCCTTCGGCGGCGTCCTCGATGATCTCTCGATTGAATTGAATGGCCTCACGCAAGGCAATTTCATTCTTTCGATGCTCGGTTACGTCGCGCGACAACGCCAACAGACGCTCCGGCTTACCGCTTGCGTCCAAGATGGGACTCACCATGACATCCCACCATCTGGGCTGCCGCGAAATGCGCGTTTCGAAATAACCGACGAAGCGGCCGGTGCCGCCGTCTCTTGCCACCTGTAATGCGGCGCGAGCGGCCTCACGATCTTCGCGTTCCCAAAACTCAAGCCAGGAACCATTCACGAAGGGGGCGAGATCGCAGATTTCCAGGACCTGCATGCCCCCTTCGTTCATGAATAAGAGGCGCCCTTCCAGGTCAAGAACCTTAATGCAGTCACGGCTGCAGGCGATCAGCCGTCCCTTAAGTTCTTCACTGGCGCGCAGCTGTGACTTCAGCGCTTCCAGATGTTCCCGATCGTGGTCAGAGACGGTCACTCAGCTCACCCGGAATAAGACACGCTCAAAGCTGCGAGATGCGAGGAATTTCAAAACGAACATCTCTCAAAAGGCTTTCTGTAGTGTCAGCTGCTTTTGGCGGATTATTATCTCACTCCGATGGGCTTGCCAGTCTGAAGGAATCGCTTTCTGGTAGATCCTGATTCTCTGCCACACCGAAAGTTCAGGCAAAGACATGGGCGCGCCTTGTCCAGGTTCGAACGGTGCGCGCCCCATTGGTTGAGTTCTTCTACTGGACAGGGCTGGAGAAAGAGGCTTCGCCCAAGTTCACTTCCACAAAAGCACACCAGATCACGACCTTTGAGACGTTTTTCACGTAGCTCGGCACGACGATCTCCTTCTTGAACTTATCGCCGATGAAGGCCTTCGTCTTCAGCCTGTCGAGCAGATAAACCTGGCCGTCGGAATCCACAACTTGCCAGTGCGGATCCGGAGTGTCGGGAACGACGAAGTCGTCCGACAGCGTCAGCACGCTCTTGCCGTCGCGAGTGCTGTGGGTAACGTGTCCTTTATTGGCTTTCGGCCCCTGGAACTGGCCGGTGGTTTGTGCGTCTTGGGCAACCGCCGAGACGGCGAACATCATGGTCGTCATCAGCAGCCCACGGAGGAGAAATCGCATTGCCTTGTTCATGTTCATCCTTATACCTTTTCTGGAGAATCGATTTGTGAGCCGGCTCATGCACTGGGCGATGAATCGTTAACGACTCGCGAACCCGATTTGGTTTGGGCTCATGTGCCGTGCCGAACTGCTCACGTGGCAATGGGATTCAAAAGTGTCACGAAGGTTTCAAACAGCAGTTGCGCGCGAGATTACTGAACGTTGTCACCCCGCGATGGGCAGCCTTTCCCATCGAACGAACCGGCACGCGACGGGTTCACCGGCAAACAATTCTGTTGAGCCGAGGTGCCAAAGCCGCAGTTCGCCAATTGCAGACGAGCCGGGTGAACTTTGTCTCTTCCGGCCTGTTTGTGAATCAAACTGGAGAGTCGGGATTCAGCAAAGCGTTTCTAGTACGCGATCCGACGGCCACGCAGTCGAAATCGAGGAGAAAGAGAGGGTATGAGCCGAGGCATTTTGCACACTGCGCCAGAAATAGGTCGCTTGTTTTCAAAGGTGGAGATTCGTGAACTCTGCCATCGCGACATGCTGTCGGACCAACCGACCCTGGCCGACCTCATACTTCCGGGAACAGGGCGCTCCTTCTCAGAAGAATTCACGTGTTGGCTTGGTTTACTTTGTGTAAGAGGACAGCCTGAATGACCCGGGAAGAAATCAGACTTGCGGAATCGGGCGCGCGCAAAAAGCATTGGAAGCGCTGGGGCCCCTATCTCAGCGAACGTGCCTGGGGCACGGTGCGCGAGGACTACAGTTCCGGCGGCACCGCCTGGGAGTATCTACCCCACAACCACGCCCGTTCGCGAGCCTACCGCTGGAACGAAGACGGACTGGCGGGGATCAGCGATCGGAAGCAGACGATGTGTTTTGCCGTGGCGCTGTGGAACGAGCGTGATCCCATTCTGAAAGAACGAATTTTCGGCCTGACAGGGAATGAAGGCAATCATGGCGAGGATGTGAAGGAATACTACTTCTACCTTGACTCAACGCCCACGCACTCCTACATGAAGTACCTCTACAAGTATCCCCAGTCGGAATTTCCCTACGGTCAGCTAGTGGAAGAAAACCGGCGGCGCGGCAAGAACCAGCCGGAGTTTGAGTTGCTCGACACTGGAGTGTTCAACGATAACCGCTATTTCGATGTATTCGTCGAATATGCGAAAGCCGACACCGATGACATCCTGATCAAACTTACCGTCGCAAACCGTGGGCCGGAAGCGGCGAATCTTCGCTTGCTGCCGACGGTGTGGTTCCGCAATACGTGGTCGTGGGGAAAGCCAGCCCATCGGCCGGAACTGCATGAGGCGCGTCCTGCACCTAACCCCGTCATTGAACTGAATCATGACCGGCCGGGCAATCGCTGGCTACATTTTGAAGGCTCTCCAGACCTCCTTTTCACCGAGAACGAGACCAATATGCAGCGGCTGTTCGGGGTCGGGAACCGCACTCCCTTTGTCAAAGACAGTATCAATGACTACGTCGTGCATGGTGCAACGGAGGCGGTGAATCCCGACCGTACGGGCACGAAAGCCGCAGCTCACTACAACCTGGCAATCGGCGCGGGCGAGACTGTAGTTGTCCGCCTGCGCCTGACGGACTCCGACTTCAAGGGCCAGAACGCCTTTGCCAGCTTCGATAAGACCTTCGCCCTCCGCCTGCGCGAAGCCGACGAATTCTACGCCACGGTGATCCCGCAAGACCTTTCTGAAGATGCGCAGAACGTGATGCGCCAGGGCTTTGCCGGCATGTTGTGGTCGAAACAGTTCTATCACTACGTAATCAAGGACTGGCTTGAAGGCGATCCGGGCAATCCTCCCCCGCCCGCGGAACGCAAGAACGGCCGCAACCACGAGTGGACTCACTTGTACAACGCAGACGTTCTTTCCATGCCCGACAAGTGGGAGTACCCGTGGTATGCGGCCTGGGACCTGGCGTTTCACTGCATCCCGCTCGCGCTCGTGGATTCTGACTTCGCCAAGGAACAGCTCACGCTGATGCTGCGCGAGTGGTACATGCACCCCAACGGTCAGATTCCGGCCTATGAGTGGGCGTTCGGCGACGTGAATCCTCCGGTGCACGCCTGGGCCGCTTGGCGCGTCTACAAGATCGACAAGAAGCGCAAGGGAAAAGGCGATCGCGCCTTCCTCCAGCGTGTCTTCCACAAGCTGATGTTGAACTTCACCTGGTGGGTAAACCGCAAGGACGCGGAGGGAATGAATATCTTCCAAGGCGGCTTCCTCGGTCTCGACAACATCGGCGTGTTCGATCGCAGCGCCCCCTTGCCTACCGGCGGATACATCGAACAATCGGACGGAACCAGTTGGATGGCCATGTATACGTTGAACCTGTTGGCCATCGCCATGGAACTGGCCGCGGAAGAGCCCTGCTATGAAGATGTAGCCAGCAAATTCTGGGAGCACTTCGTTTACATCGCCAACGCGATGAGCCATCGCGGGCACGACGGCATGGGATTGTGGAACGAGGAGGACGGCTTCTTCTACGACGTGCTCAAGCTGCCCGACGGCTCGCATTTTCCCATGAAGATTCGATCCATGGTGGGATTGATCCCGCTGTTTGCCGTAGAAACCTTGGAACCGGAAGTTCTCGACAAGTTGCCCGATTTCAAGAAGCGTCTTGATTGGTTCATTGACAACCGTCCCGATCTCACAGCGAACCTGGCTTGCATGCATACAGAGGGAATGGGTGAGCGCAGATTGCTGTCTATCGCTAGCCAGGACCAGCTGCGCAGCATCCTGAAGTTCATGTTGGACGAGCGCGAATTCCTCTCGCCCTACGGCATCCGCGCCTTATCACAGTTTCATCGCGACAATCCCTATACCCTGCATGTGGACGGGATGGAGCACCGCGTGGATTATGATCCCGGCGAGTCGTCGACTGGGCTGTTCGGCGGAAATTCGAACTGGCGTGGCCCCATCTGGTTCCCGTTGAACTATCTGCTGGTCGAGTCGCTCCAGAAGTTTCATCACTACCTGGGCGACGACTTTCAGGTTGAGTTTCCAACTGGATCGGGAAAGATGATGACTCTGTGGGAGGTGGCGGGAGAACTTTCGCGCCGCATGACGAACATTTTCCTTCGCGATGAAAATGGCCGGCGCCCGGTGTTCGGCAATCTCGAAAAGTTCCGGACCGATCCTCATTGGCGTGACCTCGTCTTGTTCCACGAGTATTTCCACGGCGACTCGGGAGCCGGAGTCGGAGCCAGTCATCAGACCGGATGGACCGGCGTGGTCACGAAGTTGATGCAGCAAAGCGGAGAATCCGGCGACCGCGGGCAAAGAGAACCGGTAACGCGACCGTAACCTGGAAGTGAACTTATATTGGACGACTATCGCAATCAAAGTCTATTGCGAAGTGGCGTAGACATCGCATCGAAGCAACTGAAAGAAGAAAACATCCGCCGGGAGATTGTAAGTGACGATTCGGTTTGGTAAGGACATCTGCGGCGATCTGGAAGCTGCTTCGCGCCGGGAGTGGCTTGAAACCAACGGGCTCGGCGGCTTTGCTTCGTCGACCATCATCGGCCTGAACACCCGCCGTTACCACGGGTTGCTGGTGGCCGCCACGAAGCCGCCAGTCGGCCGTGTCGTCATGCTTTCCAAATTGGAAGAGACGCTCTTCATCGAGAGCCAGCCGTTCGATCTTTCCGCAAATCGCTATCCTGGAGTAGTCCACCCGCAGGGGTTTCGATACCTCAAGCAGTTCCGCCTCGATCCATTTCCCGTCTTCACCTATGACATCGAGGGCATCGAGATCGAGAAGACAGTGTTCATGATCCACGGTGAAAACAGTACGGTGGTGCACTACGAACTGAAGAAGAACAATCATCCGGAGCGGATCAAGAACCTGCGCCTTGAGCTCAGACCGCTGATCGCATTCCGCGATTATCACAGTACCACTCACGAGAATGGAGCGATCAATCGGGAGATAGAACAGCGCCGGGGTCTGGCGACGGTGGCTCCTTACCAGGGCCTGCCTTCACTGCATTTGGCTCACAACGCTGTCGAACTGCGAAAAACAGGCGACTGGTACCGGAACTTTGAATATGACGCCGAACAAGAACGCGGTCTCGATTTTTCCGAGGATCTTTTCAATCCGTGCGTCTTGCGTTTCGACTTGCGGCTTCGACGCCAGGCTTCGGTGATTGCCTCTACGAGTCCTCATGATGATGCCCCGCATAATGTTCGCCAAGTGGCTGAATATAGGCTGGCAGAAATCACCCGACGCCGGAATGTAGCGGTATCGTCGCCGGTCACTTCCGGAACGAATCATGATGCCTTCGCCCAGGATCTCATCAATGCCGCAGACCAGTACATCGTGTCCCGTGGCGACCAGAAGACCGTCATCGCTGGCTATCACTGGTTCAGCGACTGGGGCCGCGACACCATGATCGCTCTGCCCGGCCTCACTCTGCCGACCGGCAAGCCTGAAGTTGCTCGCAGCATTCTGCGCACGTTCGCGCAGCACGTAGATCAGGGTATGTTGCCCAACCGCTTTCCCGACGCAGGTGAAGCGCCGGAATACAACACTGTGGACGCGACGCTTTGGTTCTTCGAAGCGGCACGCGCCTATCTTGCCTACACTGGCGATCTGAAATTTGTGCGCGACGAACTCTATCCCGTATTTGCCGACATCGTCTCTTGGCATGTGCGCGGTACACGTTACGGAATCAAAGTAGATTCCAGCGGGCTGCTTTCCTCGGGCGAAGCCGGCGTTCAGCTCACCTGGATGGATGCGAAGGTGGGCGATTGGGTCGTGACGCCGCGCCGCGGCAAGCCCGTTGAAATCCAGGCGCTCTGGTACAACGCGCTTTGCATTATGGAAAACCTGACGCGCAAATTCGGGGACGAAACGGGCCAGAAGCGTTACCGCAATATGGCAACCGTTGCGAGTTGGAGCTTCAACCACCTCTTCTGGAATGAGAGTATGGGTTGCTTGTACGATGTCATAAATGGCGCACCGCCAGACCCGTCGATCCGCCCGAATCAAATCTTTGCCGTCAGCCTGACCCACAGCATGTTATCACCCGAAGGGGCGACGTGCGTGGTGCAGAAAGTTCAAGAGCATCTGCTTACGCCGTATGGTCTCCGTAGCTTGGCGCCCACCGATCCCAAATACCGTGGACGATACACTGGTGGTCCCACTGAGCGCGACGGTGCTTATCATCAGGGAACCGTATGGCCATGGCTGCTCGGACCGTTCATCAGCGCGTACGTCAAGGTCAACGGTGGAAGTGAAGCAGCCCGTCGCCAGGCGAGCGAATGGTTGCAGCCGTTGAGAGGGCATCTCACAGACGGCGGCCTCGGACAGATCTCGGAGATATTCGACGGCGACGCCCCTCAGCTGCCTCGCGGCTGTATAGCTCAGGCCTGGAGCGTGGCGGAGATTCTGCGAACTTACGTTGAGGATGTGAAAGGCATTCGTCCGGAGGCACCCGTCGAGGGACCGGAGCCGCAAGCTCGCCTACAAGTCAAAGGGCAAATGGAAGCTCGGGATGCAACTCCACAGGCTCTCAGTTAAGGCCGAACTGCTTATTGGGAGGTCAATCGCCTAGCTTCTCGGAACCAGACCTAAGACCGCTCAAGCCATTCAGAGTAGCCGTGTGCGAGGCGGCCATACTGGCGACTCGCATCCAGCAACTCGCCTACAGATGCGGGCTGCATTCCTCGCGCCCGGTTAAGGTCTCCAATCTCAAAGGCGATCCGCCACTGTTGGAACAGCACACGATAGGCGTCGAACAGACTGAACTTCGGATCGTAAATGTGGGTTGCCTCGGAAGTTACTCCGTTGAGCTCCACAATCTTCAGGTTGCGGCCCGCCATGAAGTCTTGCCGTGAAGGAACTCGGATGTCAAAACGACCAAAGAAAAAACCGTCGAAAGTTTTGGCGATCTGGTCGATGACTTCTTCCAGGGCTGGCGTAATGGTATCGCCTCCGTCGAGAAAGATGGCTCCTCGGCAATGAGTCCCGATTTCGACCAACTGAACTCTTTCGCCGGACGCGGGGACTTCTTGAATCCGATGTGCATTCTTGCGCCGATAAAAATCTGACATACATACAGCGCGGTCATCAGCGAGGATCAATTCTTCCAGGGTTTGTTTTCCATCCCCGACAAGGATGGGCATCCGTTTCCCCGTCACCGAGAGAATCCGGCCGCGCTCATCACCGGGGTAGCGATAATAGAAAACTCCATACTCTTCGCCGGGGACATATTCCTGCAGGATGACCGGGTAAGTCGCGCGCGTCAGATACTCGCGCAGCTTTCCCGGCGATCGAACAATCGACACGCCCGACCCACGCTGCCCCGCATCGGGTTTCAATACGACCGGAAAAAGCAGTTCATGCCGCCGCATGAACGCCTCCGCCTCATCAATGCGTTGGGTAAGGTCTTCATATGCCAGAAGAGTGGAACACGGCAACCAGGCAGCGGCACCTTTCAATTTGTCCAGGATCTGATATTTGGACTCGCCCACGAATCCGCCGGCAGGGATCGCGGGGTTGGCCGCGGTAAACAACGTCCAACTTCGGAACTTGATACCGAGATACACGATGTACGCAACTACCGGCGGATAAAACAAATAAGGAGGCCAAAACTCCCATCGAGACCAACGCCTCACCCGCCCGACCAGGTTGCGTCGCCATCGAATCCAGGCGCTTGTGAATGGCCGGCTTGGCTGAACAGAGTCGAGTTCCAATGCGAGAGGCATGATTCAAAAAGCTGAACGTTCTAATGGACAACTGACCTTCCGCACGATGCGATTCGGGCGGGCAGGCCTTCTTCTTTCAATTTCTATTTCCGTTGAATCAGGCGGATTCATGGCGCAAGGGCTGCCACGGAAATGGCACATCCGTACGCTTCCCGAGCTGAGCATAACTTCGGTATAACTCAGCGTCTTCACATCTTCCCGGTGGACGCAAAGACTGAACGGCCCCGGTCCACCCACGTGCGAAGCGTGAAGTCTTCGGAGCCAGCGCACGGAACCAGGGTCCGACTCATGGCGCGCCACGCGGCATGCTGCCCCACGCAGGCTTTCGGCTCGCTCGTCCGAGAGGCTTGAGGAAAACCAGTGCCGTGATTCCCACTCGTGCCCTTGGCACTCAAGCTGAGCCGAGTCCCAACGCCACTCCCAGATTTCCTGTTCGGATGGGAATACTCCCACGAGCCGAAACGGCATCATTCCTACGAAGTTCGAAACGCTAAACACTTCATGCAAGTCCGATAGCGATCGCGAATCAATCAGAGCCGGGATCACTCGCCCTCTGCTCCGCGTCTTTGGGAAAGCTCTGCGATGTGGTGCGATGTCATTCCAATTCAGTAATGCAAACGTGATCCCATATTCGTTGGTCGCAAGCCACGTGCCGCCATTGCCGTCGCCGGGATATATGGCCCTGGTGCCGTCGAATTCATGCATCTCAGGAGAAAGACCGGCACCCCGTGCGATCTTCTCGTCGCGATTCATCGCCATGCGGTATGTATTGATGTCGATGACGTTCCCAGTAGCAACAGTCAGCGTGCACATAGGCCCACTGCTCCTGACTCGCCAACAGAACCTCGACCACCCGCGCGATTCATGGTCGGCTACCCTCGTCCCGCCGCTTCTGTTTCAAGATGCTTTAATGTGGAGGGAGCAACGCCAAATTCGTGCGGTAGCTTCAGTCCGACTCCGGCACAGAGAATTCTGAGAATGGCATAGTGGTGGATGGCGTGCCCGACGCAGAAAATCACTTCCCGAGCCAGGTTCGACCTCACCGCTTCCGCCTCGGTTTCGCCATAACCGACGCTGTACGTCACCGAACAATCGCGTTGAAGAATTTCGCTGGAAAGGCCTCCGAATTCTTCGATCAGACCTTCGGTTGCGAGACGCGCACACGTTACCGAGTTCTCCAGTTGCGAGTTCCGACGCCGCTGATCGTAGTTGACCTGGCCAGTCCGGATTCCTTCCGCTAGACAGAGAAAGTGATCGAGCACGTGCCGGTAGTGCGCTCCTAAGGGCGCCGTGGGCTTTCCTGGGTCCGGGCCTTCCATCGAGCGAGCGTACGTTTCGTCGCGAATGCCCTCCAGAAAGATGCAGCCCTGCTGCAGGACATCCTTAACCGCAGTATTCAACGACTGAGTGAGCATGTCAGAACCTTCTACCCAATACTGGAATTTGCATGCGGTGCAAGAACAGAGCAATGCCGCTCGTCACAAACACGGCGATGGCGAGGAAAAACAGAAGTCCCTTATCTCCCTGTACCTCGATCCCGAGAAACGTCAGGTGGCTAAGGATGGCTCCGCCCGTAGCCGCCATCGCCAGGACTGCTCCGGCCCAGACGAAAAGCGGTGTCAGCAAAAGCACGGCGGCAATCAACTCCATAATTCCCGATCCGATGCGCGCCGAGACCTCCACCATGCCGACCGACGCGATCGGGACGTAGCTGTGGATGAATGTCCCCAATTTGGTGAAGATATAGATCGATTCCGGCGCCGCCGTGAACTTGAAGAAGAGCGTCTGCAGCAAGATGACGGCTGCGACAATTCTGCAAGCCCAACTGAAGATCAAGATCGGAGTGGTCATTTTCCTGGTGATGGGCCGACTCATGGTCGAGATGACTTCGGTGCTCATGATGGCTCCTCTACTTGCCGTACTTTTCGACGAGGCCAGGCCAATTCTCGTCAGCCTTCTTCAGCATGCCTTGCTGGTCCTGGTTGAATTTGTCCTTGATATCAAGGTCGTATTGCATGAGCAGCCGTCCATTTGCGATCTGCCATGCCTCGATCTTGACCGGGGCCCGTGTGCTGTGAGTCACGCCGTATGCGCAGTAGCCGCCGAACTGCGGCTCATACTTCGCCGGCTCTTTGTCAAAGGTGGCTTTGTGTTCCGAGGATGCGAAGTAGTACTTCGCCCCACGATATTCAGACTGGAATTGCGCGTTGCCCTTGACCGGCCGATTGTCGGTAAAAAAGGCCACAGGATCGTAGCCCTGGATGGCAACTCCGTTGTGATCCAAATTCTGCAGTTCTTTGGCGGATGCAACCGTCGACAACGCCAGAAGCAGCAGGAAAGTAGAAAACAGACTCTTCATTTACAAATTTCCTCGTTTTTCCGTTTCTTGAAATCCATACACACCTATCAGACTCGCCCAGGCGTCAGAAGTGACACGAACAAGAGAGGCAATGAATTACTGTCACCTTCCCGGTTGCCACGCATCGCATGGGGAATTGCGTCTTGAAGTTGGTGGACTTGCCAGGCAGACACCTGACGGCCTTCGCTGCGAGAAGGGTTGCTGGGAGGATCATCATGAACGCAACTGGCTTACAAAGCCTGACCGCTTCTTCGCCAGTCGCTCGCTGCGATAACGATCACAACGCGGAGACGATCGGGGTGATAGAGGCCCAAGGCTCTTACCGCGTACGACTCGCGTCGTCGGAGGCAGACCGACTGGCGGCGTTCCGCTTGCGATTTCTCGTCTTCAACCTGGAATTAGATGAAGGCCTCGATGCGGCTCACGCGACCGGCTACGACACCGACCACTTCGACGCGGTCTGTGACCACCTCATCGTCGAACATCCAGGCTCAGGCAAGGTCGTTGGAACCTACAGGCTACAGACCGGCGTGGTGGCTTCCGCCAATCTTGGTTACTACAGCGAACGCGAATTCGACTTCACACCCTACAAGCGCCTGGGCGATTCCGTGATCGAACTGGGACGCGCCTGTGTGCACCGCGATCATCGCTCGACCGAGGTGCTGTACCTGCTGTGGCGCGGAATCGCGCAATATGCGATTCACAATGGCGGTCGGTATCTGATCGGGTGTTCTTCACTGACTTCGCAAGACCCGGCTCATGGTACCGCGGTCTATGAAGCGATGCTGGAGTACTTGGTAGAGCCCCAGCTACGTACCGTTCCACAGCCAGCCTTCGCGATGCCCCTGATGGCACCAGAAAATGCCAGTGACAAGATCCCGAAATTGCTCCGTGCGTACCTCGCGGTGGGGGCGAAGATATGTGGCCCGCCTGCGATCGACCGCGAATTCAAGACGATTGACTTCCTGACGCTGATGGATCTTGAGGCTCTTCACCCTCGCGTGCGTGCCCGCTTCCTGAGAGCCTGAGGGAATGAGAGCTAGCACTCTAGCTCACTTCCTGTGTTTCGGGGGCTCTGACATCAGGGCCGATTCGATTCTGTCTGGGGAATGATGAAGAGTTCGCGCATCAATCTTAAGCAGGCGACTGTCTCCTTGTTGCAAAAGCTCCCCGCGAATAGTGATTGGTTCCGCAATGAATTCGCGCAGCGTGTCGCGTCCGAGAGCACGTCCATCGAGACCGACCAGCAGGAACTGTTCCCGGCCGTCAATCGTGACAAAGATGGGCGGAATCCCTCCGCTCAGACAGCGCGCCGCGCAGTCGCGGTGAATCTTCCCTTGACCGGGATTCATCACGCCGAGGTAGCACTTACTGTCTACGATTTCGCCGGTGACGGTAACGGTCCCCAGGTCGCGAGTCGTCTCTTGGATTGCGGGCGCGGTATCGGTAACAGCGATGGAGCCGGGTACGATTTCCACCATTGTTCCGCCCTCACGATAAATCAGTTGGCCCTGCAGACGGACCTGTTTACCATCGAAGCTGGCCACGAGGTCGTCGGCCCCACGTTTTCCTGGCGCGACCAGCAGATAGCGCGAGTATTTGTCTTCTTGTCCCGTTTGTCCCGGACGCGCGACTAACAACGTTGGGAAAGGCCGTGTCTCGATAACTCCCTCAAAACTGCGCGGTTTCCCGTATTCGAACGCAGAATTAGCAAAAGGCATTTGTCCAGCAATCAACACCAGAGCCACGGTCACCCCAAGCAGGCCAAGCGCAAGAGTGACCTTTCGCACAAAACGAGCGAGCGCGGTGGGTGCCTTCGGGAGATAACCCACGTAGAAGTCGTTCATCGCGGTTGCGCCTCCGTGGATCCAATTTGGGCAGGCTCTACACGGGTTCCCGGTGCGTTGGGACGCGGATGCACGAAAACGGATCCTTGAACAATCTTGACCCGGAAGGTCGGAATCTTCTCCTTGAATGGGGTCGGAGCCGCTCCAGACTCTGGCTGATACTGGTACCCATGCCATGGGCACGTAACGCAGCCATCGATGATGCGTCCTTCCCCTAGCGGTCCGTTCTGATGCTGGCAAACATTTGAGATCGCAGAGACTTTGCCGTCGTAGCGAAAGACCGCGACGCGCTCTCCGGAGAGAGATATGATGGTCGCGCACTTTTCGCCTATGCGATCCACTTTGCAGACCTCGACGAAACCTTCCTCGACCGCTTTGCGGTTCGCCCGGTCCACCTGCTTCTCACGAAACGCCGCCGCGAGATGGAGCGAAAGTACGGCAGCGACTCCCACGATGAGGGCAGCAGCCAGTATGGGATTCGTCTCTGTCTGCAACGCGCCCAGAGTCACGTGCGCAACCAACAACGCGTAGGCCACATACACCAGCATGTGCAGCCGCTTCCACATGGGCGCGGATAGATTCCGCAACCAGAAGTCGTGGCTTGTGGCAGCCATCGAGAACAAGATGATCAATGCAAAGAAGCCAAGAGCCTGAAAGGGGAAATCGGCGACCCTGCCGTATCGCGGATTGCTAGTGAACAGGCTGACAAGAGGATTCGCATTCCCCAGCGCATGAAACTGAAACAGCGCGAAGCCTCCGTGCGCCAAGCCCAGCAGAAACGTCGTGACACCCAGGTGCCGGCGGTTATAAAGGAGCGGAAGGAATCGCCCGTCCAGTCTCGCCAACGGTCCAATACAGAGCACAACGCTCAGCAGCAAGAATGCGGCGGTTCCAAGCGCGCGAATCAATAGTGTTTCTGCCGTCGCGGTTGGGTTTCGCCAGGCGCCGACGCCGACAAAGACGGTGAGGTAGAGTGCAAGCAAGAATACGAGCGTCAGGTCATACACCCTCTTCTGGCGATTCCAACTGATTGCGCCGTATTGAACGCTCATGGCAACTCCTCCACTCTGGCAGAATCAAAAATGCTCTGATGAGCCAGACTGAAAAGGATGAGGTTGCCCGCCCGCCCCTTCTCCAGCGGAAGCGCGAAGCCTTCGCCCGCGGTGTATGGGGCTACGAGAAGGGACTCGCTCGGCAAGAAGTTTCCCTGCGGTTTGTTGGTGCTCCAATAGAGCAACAAATCGGGCTCGTTCAAAGGTTGCATCGGTCGCAGAACAACGTAGATGTCTTTCGCACTGTCTGCTCTGCCGTAGAACTTCGTAGCAATCGAATGCTGCGACCAGAGGGTGTTCGACTCCCGCAGCAGGTACGCGGTCGCCGGCAGTTCAGGAGAGCGTTCCGTCAACTTCGTGCCGGGATGCCGTGCTTCAATTCCTGCCAGAAGAATCGCAGGCAGCACCACAGCGAGCACGACAAATGCTCGGCGGTGCACGGTTCTGAGTGGCTGAATCATTGATTACTCGATCATTGATTACTCAATCTGCGGTGTGGATTTCTTTCCATGGGAGGCTCGGCAGTTCCGCGCGTCCACCGCAGCAGGAACATGGGCCAGAAGGCGGCCACTCCTGGCAGAATCAGCAACCGGAAACCAACGCCCGACCCCTGTGCTTCGGAGTCCAGATGTTGAACTCCAACCCACACGAACAGCGCAGAAAATATCAATCCGAGACCAGCGTAGGTCTCCAAAGCGTAGACGAATAGTTTTGCGAGAGTTTCAAACATCGCTGCCGTAAACCGGGATCACAGCCCCATTGACGTCCTTGCCAGCATCACCCGCCAGCCATGCGATCAGGCTGGCAACCGTCGGGGGGCGAACCCACTTCGAGAAGTCTGCATTTGGCATGGACCTGCGGTTCGCCGGCGTGTCCATCGTGCCCGGCAAGACCACGTTGGCCGTCAATCCCGCATTTTTGTTTTCCAGAGCCACAGTTTTGATGAGCGAAACCATGGCAGCTTTGGACGCGCTGTACGCACCGACCCCAGATCCAGGCTCTAGCGCCGCGCGACTGCCGATTGCAATGATGCGACCGTTGCCAGTCTGCCGCAGAGCGGGGATCGTCGCCCGCAGGATGTGAAATACAGAATTCAGATTCAGGTCGAGCATCCGCTGAAGAGTTTCCTCGTCGGTCTCCGCGATCGACAGACCACCGGCAAACCCGCCGACCGTGTGTGCCAGAACATCGAGCCTTCCGAAACGCGCGGCAACCTCATCCACCAAACCTTGAGCGCCTTCGCGGCTCGAAATCTCAGCAGGCAATGCGGTGAAGCTTGGACTACTGAAATCGGACTGCTTTATTTTGCGCGATGTTCCGATAACGGTCGCGCCGGCATCGAGAAACGCCTGGGTTACATACGCCCCAAGGCCCCCGTTCGCGCCGGTCACAAGTACGACTTTGTCCTGCATGGAAAAACCCCGATCTCACTGGCCATCAGATTCCGACAATCGCAAAGGGTTACTACCCTCTGTTGAAAAAGGAAGCGGAACTGTCCGCGTTGTGCATTTCATTTTGTGCTTGCCGGCGAACGACTGAACGACGCTGCAAAGACGGCCTCAATGTGCTTGGAGTCGACTTCACCCGCAGAGTTGTAGAGTGGCTTCCCGTTTGCGTCCAAAACCAGCACGTGTGGGATGGAGCCTTCATAGTACTGTTTCACCAGTTGCTGTTGCTCGGGCGAGCGCTTGACGTCCAGGTCAATCACCACAAAGTGCACCTGATTGCGGTACTTGTTGTAGAGTTCGACCGTCCGTCGCGCCTGTCTCTTTGAGTTGAAGCAGCCTTCGCCGTAGATCATGACGTAGTTTGTCTTGCCGGGGACAAATCCGGATTGCGCATCATCCCCGGTGATCAATGGGCCATCCAGGCTATCGCTTTGATAGTCGAGCTTTGAATTGAGCTTTAGGTTGTCAATTCCGAACAGGGTTTGTGTGCCGAGCAAGAGCAGCAGAAGCCCATGTAGAAATATGTTTTTCCTGATCACTTTGCAACCTCCAGTTGGAACGATTCGTCATCAATCTT